>DATAGR010000098.1:0-10409 GCA_036263575.1 Aquihabitans sp.
CCCGAGGGGTCGAGGACGGGGGCGACCAACAGGTGCTCGCCCAGGAGCCACTGGTCGTCGATGTTCCAGGTCGTCGGGTCGTCGGGGAACTCGACGACGAGCGCCCGCATCATGGGCAGGCCCGCCGCCGCGCTCCGTCGCGCCTCGCCGAGGAGGTACGGCAGCAGCCGGTAGCGGAGGTGCAGGAGCCGGCGGCCGATCTCGAGGACGTCGCCGCCGTGGTCGACCAGCTCGCGGTTGCCGACGCCGTGGATGCGGGCGTGGGAGACGAACAGGCCGGCTTCCATCCAGCGCACGAGCAGGTCGCCGCCGGTGTCGCGCAGGAACCCGCCGATGTCCTGCCTCCAGAACGAGAAGCCGGACAGGCCGAGCGACAGCCCGCCGGCGAACTGCGGCCCGACGTTGTCCCAGTTGGGGCTCGAGTCACCGCCCCAGTGGAGCGGGTAGCGCTGGCTGCCGGCCCATGCAGAGCGGGCCCAGATGATCCACTCGCCGGTCGCCTCGTGCGTCGCCTCGGCGATCGCGCGGTTGTAGAGCAGGGGGTACCGGTTGTGCTGCAGCGGACCCGGGATGCCGTCGTGGTAGACGCCGTCCAGCGGGGCCTGCTCGCCGAAGTCGACCTTGATGGCCGCCGCCCCGAGCTCGTGGAGCCGCCGGATCCACCGCCCGTAGATCTCCACGCCGGCCGGGTTGGTGAAGTCGACGATGCCGACCCGCCCCTCGAAGCCGGGCGTGTAGCAGACCCGGACGTCGTAGAGGCCGCCGTCGTCACGGGTGACGAACGCACCGGCGGCCTGCAGCTCGTCGAAGAGCGCCGAGCCCTCGGGGATGTACGGCAGCTGCCACAGGCACGTGTGCACGCCGAGCTCGCGGAGCTCGGCGAGGAAGCCCGCCGGGTCGGGGAACCGCTCCTGGGAGAACTCCAGGTCGTTGCGCCAGTCCTCCCGGAACCAGAACGTGTCGAGGTGGACGACGTCCAGCGGGAGGTCGGCGGCGCGGTGGCGGCGCACGACGTCGAGCACCTCGTCGGCAGCGCGGTAGCTGATCTTCGACTGCCACCACCCGAAGCTCCAGTCCGGCGGGACGTGCGCCTTGCCGGTGAGCGTGGTGTAGCGGTCGAGGATCGTCTTCGGGTCGCCGACGAACACGTACGTGTCGAGGTGGTCGTCCTCGGCCGCGACCTGGATGTCGGCGGCGCCTCGGCTGCCGACCCACGCCGTCATGCGGGCCGTGGTGTTCCAGAAGACGCCGTACCCGCCGGTCGTCCAGAAGAACGGGATGTTCTTGTAGGCCCGCGGCGTCGTGGTGCCGACCGCCTCCACCATGTTGACGTCGAGGGTCTGGCCGACCTTGTTGAGGCGTCCGAACTGCTCGCCGAAGCCGAACACCGCCTCGCCGGGCCGGAGCGCGTAGGTCTCCGTGGCGAGTGGGACGCCACCGACGGCCGTGCGCGACACGCCCGTGGCGTGGGTGTCCCACATGCCCCACAGGTCCTTCTCGCGACCGCCGATCCGACAGCGCTCGACGCCGTCGGCGGACGAGATGGTGACGCCGAACGGCCGCAGCTCGACGTCGACCACCATCGCCGCCGTCCGGATCGTGGTGCCGTCGGCCTCCACTGCCCCAGGCGGCGGGAGCGACCCGACGACGATGCCGAGCTCCCGGTGGCGATCGTCGACGTCGTCGGCGTCGGGCGCGTAGCGGATCCGCACCACGTCGTCGGCGACGGCCTCGACGCGCAGGGCGCCGGTGGTCGGCTCGGGAGCGCTCGGCTCGGCGCCCCGCCAGTCGGTGTGGCGGGTGGACCAGGCGTCGACGGTGCGCACGGTGATGCCGTGCGGTGGGCCGTCGCGCCGCTCGGCGGAGCGGATGTACCCCCGGACCAGCGCCCGGTCGTCGATCGCCCGGGTGTGCAGGTGCTCGACGTCGGGGGCGCCGGTGACCGCCTCGGCGACCACCCGATCAGCCCCCCACCGGCCAGAGCCGCGGGTTGCGAGGGCCGTCGGCCACCGCCCCGGGTTCGGTGCCCACCAGCCACATCCGCAGGTCGATGCCCTGGTACGGGTTCTCGGGTTCGGTGGCCCGGGCGCCGTCGGCGTACCAGATGATCGTCATGACCTCCCGCACGGCGGCGCTGGGGTTCGGGCCGGCGCGGTGCAGTGTCCAGCCGGCGTGGAACGTCGCGTCGCCGGGGCGCAGGGCGCCGTAGGTGTGGGTGGCCAGGCCCCGCTCCTCGAGCACGTCGGCGACCGAGCGCTCGGACGCATCGGAGATGTCGAACGGAGCCAGGCCCTCCAGGTGGCTGCTGGAGGCGAACGTCATCGAGCCGACCTCGTCGGCGACGTCGACGAGTGGCATCCACATCGTGATTGTCCGGTCGGTGTCGAGCGGCCAGTACACCTGGTCCTGGTGCCACGGCGTGGGCCCGCCCCCGGGCTCCTTGAACAGCGCCTGGTCGTGGTAGAGCCGTACGCCCTCGACGCCGAGCAGCGCGGCGGCGACCGATGCGAAGCGCGGTGACCACACGAACGCCTGCACCGCATCGTCGATCCGCCACAGGTTCATCGACTGCAGGAACGCCTTGCCGTACGTGTCCCGGGCCTGCAGCGGCGGCGGCTCGGGGTTGCGGCGGCTCGCCGCAGCCTGGACGTGGTGGCGGTAGGCGGCGACCTCCGACGCCGTGGCCAGGCCGGTGACGAGTGCGTGGCCGTCACGGGCGAAGCCGGCGACGGCATCGCCGAGGTCGACGGTGCCGTCGAGCGGCGGCAGGCTGGAGGTCACGGCGGTCACCGGAACCCCCCGGGAGCCGACGGCTCGCGCAGGAACACGCGCTCGGGCGGACGGCTGCGACCCCGCCACTCGTACGGGTCGGGTCCGGCCACCACGGTGACCGTGCGGTTGTCCAGCGTCGGGATCTCGGTGCCCGGCACCGTCTTCGTCGGCGCCCAGGGCAGCAGCGACCACGAGTTGCAGTAGTGGTTGACCAGCGCCCGCCGCAGGCCGTGGCTGCGGTTCCGCTGCGACCGGTGGAGCAGGTAGCCGTTGAAGAAGACCACGCTCCCCCGCTCGACCGGGACGGGAACGGCGGCCGACTCGTCGAAGCCGTGGCTCTCGTCGGCGGCGTCGTACTCGTCGGGCCGACCGTGGGGGCGGGTGGGCCACAGGTAGCCCTGGCGGTGGGAGCCGGGCACGACCCAGAGGCACCCGTTGGCCTCGGTGGCGTCATCGACGGCGATCCACGCGCCCACGAGAGAACGGTCTCGCGTCGGGATGAACCGCTCGTCCTGGTGCCACGCCTGCCCCGGCAGGCCCGGCGGCTTCACGAAGGCCATGGACTGCATGCACTTCACGCCGCCGTCCCAGTGGGCGAGGTGGGCCCCCGTGATCCGGGTGAGGACCTCGATCAGCGCAGGGTGCTGCACCAAGCGGGCGGCGACGTCGCTCACCCAGTGCGGGAAGTGCACGGCGAGGATGGAGCGGATCGCCTCCTCGTCGTCGGCGTCGGCGCCCACCGGCGGCGCCGAGGCGAGCGGGTACCCGCCCCGGGCGAACCGGATCAGGTCGGCGCCGATCTGGTCGAGCTCGTCCTGCGCCAGCAGGGCCGGCACCACCAGGTAGCCGTCGTCGACGTAGGTGCGGACGGCCGAGTCGGGCAGCGGCATGGCGAAAAACCTACCGACCGGTCGATAGGTTGGGCAAGTGCCCAACACCAGACCGCAGGCCCGGGGCCGCGAGCGTCGCCGCCTCCTGGTGGACGCCGCCGTCGAGCTGTTCTCCCGCCACGGTGCGCGAGGCACCGGCATCGCCGCCGTCGCCGCCCGGGCCGGCGTCACCGGGGCCACGTTGTTGCACCACTTCGGCTCGAAGGAGGGCCTCCTGCAGGCGGTGCTCGAGGAGCGCGACCGGCGAGAGGCGCCGCGGTGGCGGGCGGTCGTGGAGCCCGGGGGCCTCGAGTCCCTCCGCCGCCTGCCCGAGGTGGCGGCGTCGTGGCTCGAGGACCCGGGCGTGGCCCGGCTGCACGCCGTGCTCCTCGCCGAGAGCATCGAGGACGAGGCGCCGATGCACGAGTACTTCGCCAAGCGCCAGAGCGTGCTCCGGCGCGACCTGCAGCAGGCGATCGAGGCCGGGCAGCGCCGGGGCGAGATCCGGGCCGATGTCGACATCCGGCTGACCGCCATCGAGATCTCCTGCTTCCTCGACGGTGCGGTGGTGCAGTGGCAGCTCGACCCGGCCCGCGTCCCGTTGATCGCGCTGTTCGAGCACCACGTCGACCGGCTGGTCGCCGCCCTGGCGGCACCGGGCGCGGCATCGACGGGATGAGGCTCGTCCTGGTCCGCACGCTGTGGGGCCTCGCCGACCGCCCCGAGGACGCGGTGGGCGCGCTGGCCCAGGTCCGGGCGGCCGGGTACGACGCCGTGTCGTGCCCGGTGCAGACGCTGCCCGACCGGCGTGCGTTCGCCGCCGAGCTGGCGGAGAACGGCCTCGCCTACGTGCCGCAGGTGTTCACGTTCGGCCGGACGGTCGACGCCCACCTCGACGCGCTGCGCAACGCGCTGGCGGCCAGCGTCGCCTTCGCCCCCGGCCACGTCGTCGCCCAGACCGGGCGCGACGGCTGGTCGTTCGACGACGCCGTGACGTTCCTCCAGGCCGCCCAGCGGATCGCCGTGGAGGTTGGCGTCGCCGTGGCCCACGAGACGCACCGCGGCCGAATCCTGTGCAACCCGTGGGTCACCGAGCGGGTGCTCGCCGCGGTGCCCGACCTCCGGTTGTCGTGCGATCTCAGCCACTGGGTCTGCGTCGGCGAGTCGCTGCGCCTGCCCGAGCGGATCGTCGACCTCGTCGCCGAGGCCGCCATCCACATCGACGCCCGCGTGGGCTTCGAGCAGGGCCCGCAGGTGCCCGACCCGCGCGTCGCGAGCCACGCCGCGCACCTCGCCGCGCACGAGGCGTGGTGGGACCGCATCTGGCGCCGCCGGGAGGCCGCAGGCGACGAGGCGCTGGCGGTGATGCCCGAGTTCGGCCCGCCGCCCTACCAGCCCGTCGACCCGCGCACCGGCGAGCCCCTCGCCGACGTCGGCGAGGTCAACGAGTGGATGGCGGCACGGCTCCGGGCCCGGTACGGCGCCCCGTGACGGCGTCGCGCTGCTGGCCCCGCCAGCTGCGTCGCCTCCTCAGTGCTGGATGCGCCGAGCCGGGATGTCGGCCGGGTCGAAGTCGGCGGAGCGGACCCAGTCGAGCATGCGGCGCTCCTTCGCGATGGTCACCTCGGCCGCGGCGGGGAGGGCCTCGGCGGCATCGTGGGGGATCACCAGCGCCCCGTGGCGGTCGGCGTGGACCAGGTCCCCGGACGTGAACCGGACCCCACCGACCTCCACCGGGATGCCGGTGTCGACGACCTCGACGTAGGCGCGTGCGACGCCGACGCCACGCGCGAGGTACCGGAAGCCGAGCGCCTCGACGTCGGGCAGGTCCCGGACGAGCCCGTCGGTGACCACCCCCTCGCAGCCGAGCGCCAGGCAGATGCTCGAGTTCACCTCTCCCCACAGGCAACCGGCGCCGCAGTCGAGGTCCTGGACCACCACGATGCGGGGGCCGGGGACCTGCTGCACGGCCTCGTAGAGCGGCGCCATCGGTGCGGCCGGATCCGTGCTCGTGTGCGGCGTCTCGGACCTGATGGTCAGCGTGACGGCGTAGCCGACCATCGGCGGCATCGACGGGAAGATCGAGTGGACCGGCGGCCGGGTGAAGCCCTCGTTCTGCGGACGGTCGGTGAGCCCACCGAGGGAGTTGGCCAGGGTCGGCGTGTCGTAGCGGCGGAGGCGCTCGAGCAGGTCGGGGTCGGTCATCGTCAGCGGGTCCTCGAGGTGGTCGGCGTGGAGGTGATGGCCGCGCGCGTGGTGCGCCCGGCGAGGACGTCCACGACGGCGTTCGATGCGGCGCGCGCCATGGCCGTGCGGGTGGCGACGGTGGCGCTGCCGATGTGGGGCAGGAGGACGGCACCTGGGGCATCGAGCAGCTGCGGGTGCACGGTGGGCTCGTCCTCGTAGACGTCGATGCCGGCGCCGAAGACCGTGCCCTCGTGCAGCGCGGCGGCGAGGGCGGCCTCGTCCACGACCGGGCCCCTGGAGGTGTTCACCAGCACGGCGCCGGGGCGCATGCACCGGAGCTCGGCGGCTCCGATGAGGTGGCGCGTCTCGGCGGCGAGGGGCACGTGCAGCGACACGACGTCGGATCGGGCGAGCAGCAGCTCGAGCGTCGCCACCTGGCCGGGTTCGCCGGTGGGCCGGCGGGCGGTGTGGACGACCTCCATGCCGAAGGCCTCGGCCCGACGGCCGAGGGCCCGTCCGATCCGACCCCAGCCGACGATGCCCATGGTGGCGCCGACGAGGTCGTGGCCGAGGAACCCGTTGACGTCCCACCCGCCCCACGTCCCCGCTCGCAGCGCCCGCTCGGCATCAGAGGTTCGGCGGCGTGCCATGAGGGCGAGGGCGAACGCCAGCTCGGCGGTCGTCTCGTCCAGCACGCCGGGCGTGTTGCACACGGTGACGCCGAGCCGGGCGGCGTGGGCGACGTCGATGTTGTCGTAGCCGGCGGCGACGTTGGCCACGACGCGCAACCGGCCGCCTCCTGCGTCGAGGACCGCGGCGTCGATCCGATCCGTGAGCTGCGCGACCAGGGCGTCGGCCGCACGAGCGGCCTCGATGAGCGCGACCCGGCTGCGGACGTCGAGCTGGACCACCTCGAGGCCTGCCTCGACGAGCGGATCGGTGCCGCCCGCCGGGAGCTCGGCGGTGACGACCACCGTGCTCACGGGGCGGCGGCGTCGAGCCGGAGGCGGGCGAGCGGTACGTGCTGTTGGCCGGCGTGCATGTCGCGGTCGGCGACCCCGCCCTGCGCGGCCCGCCGTGGGAAGGAGATCTTCACCACCCGGATCGAGGGGAGCCGGAAGATCCGGACCGTCGCGGGATCGACCCGGTAGAGCGATCCGATGACCTCGGGGTCGAGTGCCGGCGCCTGGGCCACGGCGTCGTAGCTGGCGTCGTCGTCGAGGAAGACGTCGAGCGTCTGCCAGAACGGCCCGGCGTTCTTGGAGCGGACCAGGTGGGCGAGCTCGCCGATGGTGGGTGCGGTGGTCATCGGGCGGCGACCTCGGCGATCTCGGTGCGTGACAGCTCGCCGGCGACGTCGGCGCTGACGACGTGCTGGAGCAGGAACTCGTAGAGCGGCCCGCGCTCGATCTCGGCCGGCGAGGACAGGAAGGCGAAGCTCGGCAGGTGGTCCATGCCGGGCAGGGGCATGTGGAGCAGGTACGGGTTGGCGAGCTTCACCACCTTGGTGGCGGTGGCCTGGTCGGCTGCGGTCACGATGAGCACGACGCCGACCTCGCGGGGCGGGCCGGTGTCGGGATCGATGTCGCCGAGGACCGCGTCCCACCCGTAGCAGCGGATCTCGAGGTGGACGTCGGCCGCCGCCAGGCCGAGGACGGTTTCGGCCTTGAAGAGGATGTAGTCCCGGAGCGACTCGGCCCAGACGTCGATGTCGGCGAGGACCTCGGCGTCCTTGATGCCGGCCAGGGCGATCGTCTGGTGGCCGACGATGCCGGATCCCTCGAGCTTCGTCGTGTACGGCTGGGGGGTGAACGCCGAGCCGGTGACGCGGACCCGGCGATCGTCGAGCGCCTCGTAGTGCGAGTCGCTCACGTCGAGGGTCCCCGACGGCTCGCGCATGATGTTCGGGTCGGCGTTCTCGTAGATCATGTGCGCCGCGACCGACATCGGGGTGCACGACGAACCCTGCTCGAGCGGTTCGACGGTGAACCCGCCGTCGTCGATGGTGACCAGCACGCCGCCGCCGCGGGGGTTCGTGGTGCACTGCCCACCGCACTCGGCGGTCTTGGCGGCATGCCAGCTCGGCCCGGGCGGGCACCCGTGCAGGAGCGGGTAGGCCGCGATCACGGCCGTGTCGGTGGCCCGGCCGGCGATGACCACGTCGGCGCCGGCCTCCAGCGCGGCCATGAACGGCTCGGCGCCGAGCAGCCCGACGACGTGCTCGCACCGCTGCAGGGTGTCGAGGGTGAGCTCCCGGGCCGGCTCGAGCGGCGTGATGCCGCCGGCCTCCAAGGCGGCGGCCAGCGCCTCGATCCGCTGCTCGCTGTAGATGCGGGCGACCCGGAGCGAGAGGCCCTCCGCTTCGGCGATCTCGTCGACGATGCCGGCGACCCAGTCGACGCCTGTGTCGGTGCCGCTCGTGCCGGCCGATCCGACGATCACCGGGATGCCGGCGGCGGCGCCGTGGACGAGCATGAGGCGCAAGTCGGCGGCGATCGCCTCCGCCGGCATCTTCGGCGATGCCGATCCGAGGTAGTACGGACCGGAGTCGGTCGATCCACCGTCGATCGCGATGGCATCGGCACCCATCGCGATGCCGCGCTCGATCGCCTCGGAGGTGAACCCCGCGCCGAGCATGCCGGAGGGGACGAGCACCTTCGCCTCAGCCACGGTCACCGGCTCCTTCGTAGGCGAGGGTCCGCTCGGTCGGCAGCCCGACGGTGACCTCGCCGCCGTAGACGGGCGTCGACGTCTGCACCGTCAGCACCGCGTCTCCGAGCTGCATGCGGTAGCGCACGTGGTCGCCCAGGTAGGAGCGGTCGATGACGGTCGCGGTCGCGCGGTTGAGGCCGTCATGGCCCGGGTCGGGGTCGAGCACGATCACCTCGGGGCGGACGGCGAGCGTGACCGCGCCGTCGTGGGAGGAGCCGTCGTGGGAGGAGCCTGCGTGGCGGACCGGCGTGGCGAGCAGCGGTGTCGGGAGGCCGGGGACGGCGACCTCGACGTGGGCTTCGGTCTGGCGGAGCACGTGGCCTTCCAAGAGGTTGATGGTGCCGATGAAGTCGGCGACGAAGAGGTCGGCGGGTGCCTCGTAGATCTCCTCGGGCGTGCCCACCTGGCGCACGACGCCGTGGTCCATGACGACGATCCGATCGCTCATCGAGAGCGCCTCGTCCTGGTCGTGGGTGACGAACACCGTGGTGATCCCGATCTCCCGCTGGAGGTCGCGCAGCCAGGTCCGGGCCCGTTCGCGGAGCTTGGCGTCGAGGTTGGAGAACGGCTCGTCGAGGAGGAGGAGCCGAGGCGGGAACGCGAGCGCCCGGCCGAGCGCGACGCGCTGCTGCTGTCCGCCCGACAGCTGGTGCGGGTACCGGCCGGCGAGGTCGCCGAGCTCGACGAGCTCCAGCACCTCGGCCACCCGTGCCGCACGGTCGGCGCCCTTCACCCGCCGCAGCTTGAGCGGGTAGCCGACGTTGTCCGCCACGGTCATGTTGGGCCACACGGCGTAGGACTGGAACACGACGCCGCACTCGCGGGCCTCGGGTGGCAGGTCGATGCCGAGCTCGTGGTCGAACAGGACGGCGTCGCCGACGCTGATGCGGCCCCGGTCCGGGTCGTGGAGCCCGGCGATCGACCAGAGGGTGGTCGACTTCCCGCAGCCGCTCGGGCCGAGCAGGGTCAGGAGCTCGCCGTCCTTGCCGTCGATGTCGACGTCGTCGAGGGCGACGTTGCCGGCGAAGGCCTTGCGCAGGCCGGAGATGTGGAGATCAGGCACCGGGACGCACTCCGAACAGCAGTCGGCCGAAGCCGAGGACGACGAGGGTGATGACGACCTGGATGACGCCGAGGGCGGCGACCGGCCCGGCCGAGCCGGCCACCCAGAGCTTGAGCATGGTGAGGCCCATGACCTCCGTCCCCGGCGTGACGAGGAAGACCGCCGGGTCGTAGTCGCTCAACATGGCGACGAACATCAGGACGAACGACACCGCCATGGCCGGCCGCAGCAACCGGAAGAGGATGGTCCGCACCGCCGTCCACCAGTCGGCGCCCGAGGTGCGGGCGGCGCGATCGAGGTCCTCACCGAGCGACGCCAGCGCCGGGTAGAACGCGCTGTAGCCGAGGGCCAGGCTCCGCACCGCGAAGGCGATGCCGATGGCCCAGAGCGACGCCCGCAGCTTGCCGCTCGGGTCCAGGATCACGAACGACCAGAAGAACGCCATGCCCGTCACCAGGCCGGGCATCGCACGCGGGTAGACCATCGCGTACTGCAGCGAGGTCCGGTGCCGGAAGGCCGAACGGTGGGCGACGATGGCCAGGGCGGCGATGGCCATGGTGGCCAGCGCACCGCCGACGACGGCGATCGTGAGGCTGTTCGTGATCGACCGGCTGAACACGGGGTCGTCCACGACCGTCGAGAAGTGCGTGGTGGACAGCACGCTGAACGGGTTGATGAACGGCGTCAGCGTGGTCGTGAAGGCGGTGAGCAGCAGACCGCCGACGGGGACGACCACCACGGCGGTGACGTAGGCGGCGGTCATCGCCAGCAGGGGCCAGCGTGCCGTGCCGAGCTTGATCGTGGCG
>DATAGR010000099.1:0-8366 GCA_036263575.1 Aquihabitans sp.
CCTGGTGGCGCCAGCGATCGGCCTGGTCGGCCTCGTCGCCGCCGGCATCGACGCCGGCGACCCGGCGTGGCTCTCGGTCCTGCGCCTGGTGGTCGGCGCCGCGTTCCTCGGGTCGGTGACCGACGCCATGCTCCTCGGGCACTGGTACCTGGTGCAGCCCGGCCTGGCCCGGGGCCCGCTCCTCGAGCTGGTGCGGTGGACCGCCCTGCTGTGGCCGGTCGAGGTGGCGGTGATGCTGCTGCCCACCGGCATGGTGTCGGTGCTCAACGGCACGATCGACGACGACTACGGCGGCATCCTCGGCTGGATGTGGGCCACGTGCGCCATCACCACCATCGGCCTCGTGCTCGTCACGCGCGCCGCCCTCAAGGAGCGCCAGTACTCGGCCGTGATGGCGGCCACCGGCCTGCTGTACCTCGCCATCCTCACCGCGTTCGGCACCGACCTGGTCGCCCGGGCCGTCCTGGCCTGAGCCGCCCGGTCGAGCACCGGCGGGGGGCACGTCGGCGGGGCGCGCTGGGCAGGGGACGGGTGCCCGACCCGGCGTAGGATCCGGCCCTGCTCGCGAAGAGTTGTGGCGATGGCCGACGTCGTCCCACCTGGGCAGATGTCCCACGGGCAGGGGCCGGGATCCGGTCGCCGCCCGTCGATCGTGAAAGGCTCACCCCATGCCCAGGCCCATCTGGAACGGTGCGATCAGCTTCGGGCTGGTGAGCATCCCCGTGAAGCTGTACTCCGCCACGATCGACCGAGCCGTGCGCTTCCACCAGATCGACTCCCGCACCGGGAGCCGGGTTCGCCAGAAGCGCGTCTCGGAGGCCGACGGCACCGAGGTCCCCTACGAGGAGATCGTCAAGGGCTACGAGCTGTCGTCGGGCAAGTACGTCACCATCTCCGACGACGAGATGGCCGCCCTCGACCCCAAGGCCAGTCGCACCATCGATCTGCTGGAGTTCGTCGACCTCGAGTCGATCGACCCGATCTACTACGACGCCGCCTACTACCTGGCGCCGGACCCGGCGACGGCCAAGCCCTACGCGCTCCTGCTGAACGCCATGGCCGAGGCCGGCAAGGTCGGCGTGGCCACGTTCGTCATGCGCGGCAAGGAGCGCCTCTGCGCCCTGCGGGCCGACGGCGACAAGCTGGTGCTGTCGACCATGCGCTACGCCGACGAGATCCGTGACGTCGAGGAGCTCGAGCAGCTCGACGCCGTGCGCGAGGTCGAGCTCAGCGACAAGGAGGTGGCCATGGCCGGTCAGCTCATCGCCAGCCTCGACGCCGACTTCGACCCCACCCGCTTCAACGACACCTACCGGGAGAAGGTCCTGGAGCTCGTCGCCCGCAAGCAGGAGGGCGACGACAGCCTGCTGCAGCCGGCCGAACCGGTCGACGACAACAAGGTCATCGACCTCATGGCCGCCCTCGAGGCCAGCGTCGCCGACGCCAAGGCGGCTCGCGGTCGCCACCCCGCGGCCGGCGCCGACGCCACGTCCGCAGCCGACGGGGCCGACGAGGCCGATTCGGCCGCCGAGGACGACGACGACGAGGCCGAGGCGACGTCGGGCCGCGGTCGGCGCAAGGCCCCCGCCAAGAAGGCCACCGCCAAGAAGAAGGCCCCGGCCAAGAAGGCGGCCGCCAAGAAGGCGCCGGCGAAGCGGGCCGCGGCCCGCAAGTCGGCCTGAGCGGGCCGGGGGCGACGCGACGCCGGTGGCACCGTCGAAGCGCACCGAGGTGGCCGTGGGCGGGCGGTCGCTCTCGGTCTCCAACCTGGACAAGGTCCTGTACCCCGAGGCCGGGTTCACCAAGGCCCAGGTGATCGACTACTACGTGCGCGTCGCCCCGACGCTGCTGCGCCACCTCGGCGACCGCGGGATCACCATGCGCCGGTTCCCCAACGGCGTGGACGGCAGCTCGTTCTTCGAGAAGCGCTGCCCGGAGCACCGCCCGCCGTGGCTGGAGGCGGTGGACGGCCCCGGTGACCGGGGTGGCGCCATCGGCTACTGCTGCCTCTCGGAGACCGCGGCGCTGGCGTGGGCCGCGAACATGGCGGCGATCGAGCTGCACGCGCCGATGGCGCGCGCCGGCGACATCGAGTCGCCGACGATGGTCGTGTTCGACCTGGACCCCGGACCGGGCACGGCGATGCCCGAGTGCGCCGAGGTCGGGCTCTGGATCCGCGACACCCTCGAGGGCATCGGGTTCGCGTGCTACCCGAAGACGTCGGGCTCCAAGGGCCTCCAGCTGTACCTGCCGCTCAACTCGCCGCACACCCACGACCACGCGTCGTCGTTCGCGCTCGCCGTCGCCCAGGTGCTCGAGAAGGCCCACCCCGACCTCATCGTGACGACGCAGGCCAAGGCCGCCCGGACCGGCAAGGTGCTCATCGACTGGAGCCAGAACAGCCGGCACAAGACGACGATCTGCGCCTACTCGCTGCGCGCCCGCCCCCGGCCGACCGTCTCGACGCCGGTCACCTGGGACGAGGTGGCCGCGGCCGCCGACGGCGCGCCGCTCAGCTTCGAGACGGCCGACGTGCTGCGCCGCGTCGACGAGCTCGGCGACCTCTTCGCCCCGGCCGCCACGCAGGTGCAGGAGCTTCCGGCCCCCCGCCCTTGATGCCGGCCCGGCGCGGCCGATGGGAGCGGGCGCCGGGCGCCCGCGAGCTGCCCGACTGGAGACGAACGTGCCCGAACTGCTGCTGCAGGAGACCAGTCCCTACGGGACCCGCCGCGCGTCGCTCCTGCGCGGCGACGGCGACACCTACCTGTACCTCGAGGACCTGCTCGGCGCCGAGCCCGAGACCACCTCCGCGGTCTGGGTGGCCAACCACGTGCCGGCCCCGACCGACGCGAGCGCCACCTCGGCCCCGGGGTCGCCGCCGCGCATGGGCGCCGGTGGCACCCGCCACCCCGAGGGGTGCCCGGAGCTGGGCCGGAACGTGCAGCTCGTGTGGTTCGAGGAGGGCGACGCGGTGGCCCTCGTCGATGGCGAGGGCGTGCTGGCCGTCATCCCCGGCTGGGCGGGCCGCGACGACTTCTACGGCTACTCCCGGTACGCCCGGGGCCGCAGCCCGCTGGCGTGGGAGCTGACGAACGACGCCCGGCAGGTGCTCGACCAGAAGGTCGTGGAGTCCCGCGAGTTCTGGGCGTGGCGCAACGGCGGGGCCTGGCCCGAGATCCGCAAGGCCGGCCAGGTCCACCTCGAGGACCGCATCGGACCCCAGGACGCGGCGTGGCCGGTGGGGGAGTCGACGTTCCCCGAGCTCATCGCCACCCGCCACCGCATGGCGGCCGGCAACATCTGGGTCACGGCGACGACCGGCCTCTCGGCCCAGCGCATGGCCGGCGTCGAGCAGTACCTCGACGTCCCGGACGGCGCCACGCGCATCGAGCTGGCCATCGCCCGGGCCGAACCCGACCAGGCCGGCGCCGAGCTGCTGGGTGCCCTGGCCACCATCCCGTTCGGCCGCTGCACGTGGCTGGGCGAGGGCCACACCATCGGCGGGGTGCCCGGAGCGTACCCGCAGTTCGGACCGGACAAGGCCGCGCTGCTGCTCACCGCCAACCCGCCGTCGGCGCCGGGCAAGCCGCCGCCGCTGCTCACCGGCCTCGTGCGCCGCGGCGATCCCGTCACCTACCTGTGGGTGATCCTCATCGACGAGGAGACGTTCCGCCTGGCGAGGGGGCGCGACGCCCGTGCCGCGGTCGGCCACCTGCGCCAGCAGGGCACCACCTGGGTCCAGTAGCCGCGACGGGTCCACGAGCCCGGGACGGAGGAGCGGTGCCACCCGCTCGGACGTAGCTGGGCGCGAGCGCGCTCGGTATCCTCACCGGACCGCCCGGCGGGTGCACCCCGTCCCGCCCGGCTCGTGCCCGGGAGGCTCACGTGGTGGTCCAGAGCGCTGGCGGACGACGCCCCGAGCGCGCGACGCGCACCGGTCGGCCGGCTTGAGCGGGTCCGCCGCGGAGGATCGGCTCCGGAAGATGCTCGACGGGCTGTTCACCTTCGTCGGGCTCCTCGAACCCGACGGCACGATCGTCGAGGCGAACCGCACCGCCTGCGAGGCCGCCGGGATCCGCCGGGAAGACGTCCTCGGCATGCCGATCTGGGAGTCACCGTGGTGGGACACGACCCAGGCGGCGCGCGACCAGGTGCGCACGGCCGTGGACCGAGCTCGCGCCGGCGAGACGATCCGCTACGACCTGGATGTGCGCCTGGCCGGCGACCAGGTCATCCGCATGGACTTCCAGCTGGTGCCCCTGGTCGAGGACGGCGTCGTTACCGGGCTGATCCCGTCGGGCATCGACATCGACGACCGTCGACGCGAGGGCGAGCGCCTGCAGGCCTTCGCCCGCTTCGCCCGGGCCCTGGCGGTGGCCGTGCACTCCGACGACGTCGCCCAGGCGGTCGGCACCTACCTGGCCCGGGCGCTCGGCGCCTCGTTCGCCAACCTGGCCCTGCTCGACCCGCACGCCGACGAGGTCCGCCTGGTCCACGACCCGACCCTCGACAAGGCGATCGCCGAGCGCTACGTCACCATCCCGCTCCACGCGCCGACGCCGCTCACCGACGCCATCAGGAGCGGGCGCACGGTCATCGTCGAGGACGACGCCGCCCGCGAGATCAGGTACCCGCACCTGTCGGCCGACACGGTCGCCGCCGGGCTGGTGTCGACGGCGTCGGTGCCGCTGACGTTCGACGGCACCCGCATCGGGGCCATCGGCGTGGCGTGGTCGACCGAGATCGACCTCGTCCTCGACCCGACGTTCGCCGACCGCCTCACCACGATCGCCGAGCTCACCGCCGAGACGCTGGCGCGGTCCCGGGCGTCCGACACCCGTTCGGCGCTGATGGCGTCGCTGCAGCGGCAGGTGCTCCCGCACGCGCCCGAGGCGCCGGAGCTCGACCTGTCGGTGCGCTACCTCGCCGCCGGTGCGAGCCTCGGCTTCGGCGGTGACTGGTACGACGTGATCAGCCTCGACGAGCACCGCACCGCCGTGGTCGTCGGCGACGTCGTGGGGCACGGCATCGAGGCCGCGGCCCGGATGGTCGCCGTCCGCAGCGCGCTCAACGCCGTCGTTCGGCTGGGCACGCCGCTTGAGGACACCTTCACCGTCGCCGGGCCGCTGATCGACGAGCCCGACCCCGCCTTCGTCGGCACGGCGGTCGTCCTGGTGGTCGACACCGAGGCCGGCACGATCCGGTACACCAGCGCCGGCCACCCACCCGTGGTGGTCCGCGCCCCGGACGGCACGACGCGGCTGCTCGACGACGTCGGCGGCATCGTGCTCGGCGTCGGGGAGCGCGACCCCGCAGCGGGGTCGGTGCCCTTCCCGCCCGGCGCGGTGGCCGTCGCCTACACCGACGGGCTGGTCGAGACCCGCACCAGCTCGATCGACGACGGCATCCGGCGGCTCTGCGCGGTCCTGGAGGCCGAGGTCGACGCCGGCGCCGGCACCGACCGGATCAGCGACGAGCTGGTCGCGTCGACCGGCGGCGCCGCCGACCTGCTCGACGACGTCGCCCTCGTCGTCATCTGCCACCGCCCGCCGGGCTGACCTCCCGCGCCACGAGCTCCCGAATGGCGGCGGCCTCGGCGGGGCGCAGGTTCGGGTCGATGAGGCGGTGGTCGGCCGTGGCGGCCAGGACCCGGCGCGCCTCGTCGCGGCCGGCGTGGCGGAGGAACGTGGCCACGAGGCGCCGGCGCAACAGGGGCGTCACCATGCGCTCGGCCCGGGCCCGGAGCCGCACCAGCGCTGGGCCGGCTGCGGGCACGTCGTCGATCTCGGCGGCGGCCATGAGCAGCCACGTGAGGGCGACGTCGGCAGCGGGATCGCCGCGGCACGCGTTGGTCCAGTCGATGACGACGGGGCCGTCGGGCGCGCAGATCACGTTGCCGGGGTGCAGGTCGAGGTGCAGCACGGCGTCGCCGCCCACGGGGTGCGGGCGCAGCCCCGGTGGCGGGTCGATGGCGTGGAGCGACCGGTGCAGCGCGGCCAGCGTGGCCGCGTGGCGATCGACGCGCCACGGCCGGGCGGCCAGGTCGTCGAGCATGGTCGGGCCCTCCACGCGCTCGATCACCATCTCACCGGGACCGACCCGGAACACCTCCGGCACCGCGTAGCCGGCGGCGCGGACATGGGCCATGACCGCCGCCTCGGTGGTGAGGTCCCGGTTCCCGGCCATCCGCCGGAGCAGCCGCCCGGGCCCGGCGTCGTGCAGCGTCGCGTCCCGCCCGGTGGCGACCTGGCGGCCGAGCTCGGCGTCGGGCGTGCGGCGGTCGTCGACGTCCACCGGCCCGGTCTACTTGGCGACGAAGTACTTGGCCTTGGGGTGGTGGCAGACGATGGCGCTGGTGGACTGCTCGGGCTGGAACTGGAAGCCGGTGTCCTCGTTGACCTCGATGCCGATCCGCTCGGCGCCGAGGAGGTGGGCGACGGTCTCGTTGTCCTCGAGGTCGGGGCACGCGGGGTAGCCCCACGAGTAGCGGCCGCCGCGGTACTGCTGGCGGAAGAGCCCCGCCACCGACGGCGCGTCCTCGTTGGCGAAGCCCATCTCCTCGCGGATGCGGCGGTGCCACAGCTCGGCGAGGGCCTCGGCCATCTCGACGCCGATGCCGTGGAGCATCAGGTACTCCTGGTAGCGGTCGGCCTTGAACAGCTCGGCCGTGCGCTCCGAGACCCGCTCGCCCATGGTGACGATCATGAACGCCACGTAGTCGGTCTCCTCGGAGCCGAGGGGCCGGAAGAAGTCGGCGATGCACAGGTGGGGCTCGCGCGTGCTCCGGGGGAACGGGAAGCGGGCCTTCTCGACCTGCTTGGTCTCGTCCTCCCAGACCACGACGTCGGTGCCGTCGCCGTTGGCCGGCCAGTAGCCGTAGACGACCTGCGGCACGAGCAGGTCGTCGGCGCGGGCCTTGGCGAGCTGGTCGCGCAGCTCGGGGCGGAGGCGCTCCTTGAACTGGGCGTCGTCCTCGCCGTCGTGGGGGCGGAAGCCCCACTGGTTGCGGAACAGCGCGGTCTCGTTGAGGTAGCCGGCGATGTCGTCGAGCGGGATGCCCTTCACGACGCGGCTGCCGACGAACGGCGGGGTGTAGATCGGGTTGTCGGTCTCGACGGCGGGGGAGCGCTCGGGCAGCTCCGGTGCCTCGCCCGCGGGGAACTGCTCCTTGATGCGCGACGGCACCCGCGACTCCGAGGGCACGTTGCCCCAGTCGGGGTCGTCCTTGGTCGGGTCCTGGCGGATCTCGAGCAGGCGGTCCATGACGCGAAGGCCCTCGAAGGCGTCCTTGCCGTAGAAGAGGCGGCCGTCGTAGACGTTGCGCAGGTCGCGCTCGACGTAGGAGCGGGTGAGGGCGGCGCCGCCGAGCAGCACCGGGATGTCGGTGAGCTCGCGGCTGTTGAGCTCCTCGAGGTTGTCGCGCATGATCAGCGTGCTCTTCACGAGCAGCCCGCTCATCCCGATGGCGTGGGCCTTCACCTCGAGGGCCTTCTCGATCATCTCGCCGATCGAGATCTTGATGCCGATGTTGTGGACCTCGTAGCCGTTGTTCGTGAGGATGATGTCGACGAGGTTCTTGCCGATGTCGTGGACGTCACCCTTCACCGTGGCCAGGACGATGCGGCCCTTCGAGGCGTCGACGCCGTCGGCCACCTTCTCCATGAACGGCTCGAGGTAGGCCACCGAGGCCTTCATGGTCTCGGCCGACTGCAGCACGAAGGGGAGCTGCATCTCGCCCGAGCCGAACAGCTCGCCGACGACCTTCATGCCGCCGAGGAGGTGCTCGTTGATGATGGTGAGCGGCGTGACGCCCTCGGCCATGGCGGCGTCGAGGTCGGCGGTGAGGCCCTCGCGGTCGCCGTCGATGATGCGGTGGTGGAGGCGCTCGCCGACCGGCCAGCCGGAGCGGTCCTCCTTCTCCTCCTTCTGCACCGAGACGTCGGCGAAGACCTCGAGGAACTTCTGGAGCGGGTCGTAGTCCGCGCCGCCCTGCGAGAGCGCGCCGGCGGCGCCGCGCCGGTCGTAGACGAGGTCGAGGGCGACGTCGCGCTGTTCCTCGGGTATCTTGCTCAGCGGCAGGATCTTCGAGGCGTGGACGATGGCGGAGTCGAGGCCGACCTTCACGCACTCGGCCATGAACACGCTGTTGAGCACGTGGCGCGAGGCGGGGGAGAGGCCGAAGCTGACGTTGGAGAGGCCGAGGGTGGTGAAGCACCCCGGGATCTCCTCCTTGATCGCCTTGATGGCGTCCATGGTCTCGATGGCGTCGCGGCGGAGGTCGTCGTCGCCGGTGGAGAGCGGGAACGTGAGGGCGTCGAAGATGAGGTCGTGGTTCTCGAGGCCGTAGCGCTCGCGGGCCAGGGTGG
>DATAGR010000100.1:0-4465 GCA_036263575.1 Aquihabitans sp.
GGCGTCGTCGGGCTCGAGGTCCGTGGCCGAGAACAGGGTCGACGGCACCGCCTCGAGGCGGTCGCGCAACGCCCGTCCCTCGTCGGTGAGCGCCACCAGGACCCGGCGCTCGTCGGCGCGATCCCGCACCCGATCGACCAGGCCGAGGGCCTCCAGCCGCTTGAGGAGCGGCGTGAGCGTGCCGCTGTCGAGGTGCAGCCGGGCTCCGATCTGGCCGACCGTCGGGCTGGCGTCGGGCTCCTCCCACAGCACGAGCAGCACGATGTACTGCAGGTAGGTCAGCCCGGTGCCCTCGAGCAGCGGGCCGTACGAGCGGACGACCGCACGGCTGGCGCGGTGCAGCGCGAAGCAGAGCTGGCGGTCGAGGTCGAGCGGGTCGGGGGCCGGGGGGTCGGGCGGCGTCACGGCGATCACGCTACCGCTCGCGTCGGTTGCGCAATCCAATTGCGCGCAATAGGGTTCGGCGCACCCACCACCGAGGAGCCCCGCCATGCAGACCATCTACACCGCCGTCGCCCACGCCACCGGGGACGGCCGCAACGGCCACGCCCAATCCGAGGACGGCATCCTCGACCACGACCTGCGGGTGCCCAAGGAGATGGGCGGGCCGGGCGATGCCACCAACCCCGAGCAGCTCTTCGCCGCCGGCTACGCCGCGTGCTTCCACTCGGCGCTCAAGCTGGTGGCCGGCCAGGACAAGCTCGACGTCAGCGGCACCGAGGTGTCGGCGAGCGTCGGCATCGGCGCCCTGGACAGCGGCGGCTTCGGGCTGGAGGTCGAGCTCGACGTCCAGGTGCCGAACCTCGAACGCGAGGCCGCCGAGGCCCTCGTCGCCCGGGCCCACGAGGTCTGCCCCTACTCCAACGCCACCCGGGGCAACATCGACGTCACCCTCACCGTCGTCTGACCAGAGCCCTCAGTCGATCGCCCCACGGTCGCCGACGTCGGGCGCCTGGTCGGTGGCGATCGCCTTGGCGAAGCCGGCCAGTTGGCGCAGCCGGCCCGGGGCCGTCCACCAGTCGACGTGGCCGACCTCGACCCGGAGGGCCAGCGGCTCGGCCTCCTCGTTGAAGTAGGCGTCCGACACCGGATCGCCGAGGTCCTCGAGCACCGCCGGCTCCGATGTCACCGAGCCGGTGCCCGACACCGAGATCCAGCTGGTGTCGTCGACGAAGGCCACGTTCACCGGACCGGTCACCGACGGCAGCCACGGTGCATCGTGGCCCACGAGGAACCACACCACCCGGCCGTCGTCGTCGACCCGCTGGACCGACAGCGGCCGGCCCTGGAGCCCGAGCGGCCCCTCGGTCGTCAACATGGCGATGCGGATGCCCCGGACCAGCTCGGGGAGCGTCACGTCGTGCGTCTCGTCGGTCATGGGGCCCGCCCTACCCCCGAGGTCGCGACCGTCTCAGGCGCGGCCGCCTCAGACGTGGCCGGCGATGGGGCGAGGGGAGTACGGCGCCTCGAGCTCGGCGGCCTCGTCGTCGGTGAGCTCCACGTCGAGCGACGCGAGGGCGTCGTCGAGGTGGTGTGGCTTGGTGGCGCCCACGATCGGCGCGGTGACCGCCGGGTGGCGGGCCACCCACGCCAGTGCGACCTGCGCCGGCGTGGTGCCCCGGCGCTCGGCCACCTTGGCGACCGCCTCGACGATGACCCGGTCGTCGTCGCGGTAGAGGTGCCGGCCGAACTCGTCGGTCTCGGTGCGGGCGCTCTCGGTGTCCCACGGCCGGGTCAGCCGGCCGCGCGCCAGCGGGCTCCACGGGATCACGCCCACGCCCTGGTCGAGGCACAGCGGCAACACCTCGCGCTCCTCCTCCCGGTACAGCAGGTTGTAGTGGTCCTGCATGGTGGCGAAGCGCGTCCAGCCGTTGCGCTCGGCGACGTGCTGGGCCTTGGCGAACTGCCAGGCGAACATGGACGACGCACCGAGGTAGCGGGCCTTGCCCGCCTTCACGACGTCGTGGAGCGCCTCCATCGTCTCCTCGATCGGCGTCCGGTGGTCCCAGCGGTGGATCTGGTACAGGTCGACGTGGTCGACGCCGAGGCGCCGGAGGCTGGCGTCGATGCCGGTCATGATCGCCTTGCGGGACAGCCCGGCGCCGTTGGGCCCGGGACGCATCCGGCCGTGCACCTTGGTGGCCAGCACGATGGCGTCGCGGTCGCCGAACTCGGCGAGCGCGCGTCCGACGATCTCCTCGCTCGTGCCGTCGGAGTACACGTCGGCGGTGTCGAAGAAGTTGATGCCCGCCTCGATCGCCTGCTTGATGAACGGCCGGCTGGCGTCCTCGTCGAGCGACCACGGGTGCGCGCCCCGATCGGGCACCCCGTAGCTCATGCACCCGAGCGCGATCGGGGAGACGTCGAGACCGGTCCGGCCGAGCTTCACGTAGCGCATGGGTCCTCCTGGCGGGTGGCGATGTCGTCGTCCTACCAGGAGACGCCGTCCCCGGGCGCCGGTACCGTTTGCACCATGGCGAACGACACGGCGAGCGGCCTCGTCGCCGACCCCGTGGTCGAGCGGACCGAGCTCGACGACCACTCGTGGATCGACGTCGTGCGAGGCCTCCTCACCGACCCCGACGAGGTGCACCGAGCCGTCTCCGCCGGCACTCGCTGGTCGGGCGAGAAGGTGTTCCGCTACGACCACTGGGTCGAGGTCAACCGCCTCGGCGGCTTCTGGAAGCCGGGCCAGCCCGTGACCCACCCCGCCCTGCTCGAGGTGCACCGCTGGCTGCAGGCCCGCTACCGCGTGCGCTTCGACAGCTTCGCCCTCGTGAAGTACCGCGACGGCCGCGACGGCCAGGGCTTCCACCGCGACCGGGAGATGCGCTGGCTCGACGAGACGGTCATCGGCGTGCTGACCCTCGGCGCGACGCGCCCCTGGCTGCTCCGCCCGAGGGCGAACCGCAACCAGCACTCGCTGCCGGCGCGAGGTGCCACGCACGACCTCGCCCCCGCGTCGGGCGACCTCCTCGTCATGGGCGGGCGGTGCCAGGCCGACTGGGAGCACTCGGTGGCACCCGTCCCCACCCGGAGGGTCGGCGAGCGGGTCAGCATCCAGTGGCGCTGGACCTCCCGCCAGGGCCGCCCCGAGCAGGGCGGCAACTGGAGCTCCCCCCGGTACTACGGGCGCAGCTGAGGTCCGCCGGCGGCACGCGGCGTGCCCTCCTACTCGCGCACGAGGAGGACGACCTGGACGTCGCTCGGAAAGCTCCAGCGCTCGGCCACGTCATAGCCCTCCGGCAGGACCGTCAGGAAGGTGTCAAGGGGGTCCGTCCGAGCGCGCGGCTGACCGACGAGCCAGACCCGTGGTGCCGCGGCACGCGAGAGCGCGTCGGCCAGCTCGGCATCCGTCGCGGTCGAGGCGTACCGCTGGAGCGACCCGATGGGCCGCGTCGAGCCCACCACGCGGTGCTCGGCGCCGCCCTCGGCGTCACGCCACGCCGCCTCGAACGGGAGGCGGGCGTCGTGGCCGGGGAAGGCGAAGGCGTCGTCGGGCCGCACGTCGGCCGTCACCGCCTCTGCGGCGGCGGACCACGTCGCCGATCCCGTCTGACCCCCGACCAGCGCAGACGGCAGCAGGAGGACGAGCACGACGCCGCCGAGGACCGGACGGAGACCGGTGCCGTCGCGCTGCCGCAACCCCGCCGCCAGCAGGCCGGCGAGACCGATCGCGCTCGCCATCGCATACCTGGCGACCGCCACCGGGCGGACCTCCGAGGCCACGAAGACCATGGCCAGCGAGCCGAGGCCCCAGAAGAGGAACATGATCTCGCCGAACCGCTCGGCGGGGGTGGGCGCGAGGGCGGCCGACCGGACCGAGCGCCACGTCGCCGCGACGAGCGCCACGGCGAGCCCGAGCGCCAGCACCGGGTACGGGCTGACGAAGTTCTGGACGAAGAGGTCGACGGTGCCCCAGGTCGTGGGTCCGACGAAGGTGCCCTCGGCCGAGATGCCCGAGGACCACAGCACCAGCATCGCGGCGAGCGACAGCCCGAGCCCGATGGCGGCTCGGACCACGACCCGTCGGCCCGGGCGCACACACGCGATGGTCAGGACCTGGCTGGCGACCTGGATGATCGCCACGCCGTGGGCGAACGGCAGCAGGAGCGCGCACGCCCAGAACGCCGGCCACGCGAGCCGGTCGTCGGGGCGGTCGAGCGCTCGGTCGAGCGCCCACCACCCGACGACCACGAGCAGGGCCACGAGCCCGAACGCCCGGGCCTCGCCGGCCAGGCGCACGACGATGGTCGAGCACGCGGCGAAGAGCGTCCCCCAGGCAGCCACCCGAGCACCCAGCCGCCTCGTGAGCACCGAGCAGAACGTGACCAGCGCGACGGCGACGAGGAGGAACGACAGCAGGCGGATCCATCGGAGGTCCGTCGAGATGGTCGACCACGGGCCCAGGAGGGCGTAGTACAGCGCCATCGTGCCGTGCTCGCCCTGGATCGACGTCCACGGG
>DATAGR010000101.1:0-1575 GCA_036263575.1 Aquihabitans sp.
GGCGCTCGACGTGCTGTTCATCCTCCACGCCGACCACGAGCAGAACTGCGGCACGACCGCCATGCGCGTCGCCGGGTCGTCCCACACCGACCCGTACTCCGCGACCGCTGCGGCCGCTGCCGCCCTCTACGGCCCCCGCCACGGCGGCGCCAACGAGGCCGTCATCAAGATGCTCAACGAGATCGGGTCGATCGACAACGTCGACGCCTACGTGAAGAGCGTCAAGGAGGGCAAGGGCCGCCTCCAGGGCTTCGGGCACCGGGTGTACAAGAACTTCGATCCCCGGGCCACGATCATCAAGCAGATCGCCTACGACGTCTTCGAGGTCACCGGCAAGAACCCGCTCCTCGACATCGCGCTAAAGCTCGAAGAGGTCGCCCTGGCCGACGACTACTTCGTCAGCCGCAAGCTGTACCCGAACGTCGACTTCTACTCGGGGCTGATCTACCAGGCGATGGGCTTCCCGATCGAGATGTTCACCGTGCTCTTCGCCATCCCCCGCACCGCCGGCTGGCTCGCCCACTGGCAGGAGCTCCTGCAGCAGGACCAGAAGATCGCCCGGCCCCGCCAGCTCTACACCGGTGCGGCCAGCCGCGAGTACGTGGGCATCGGCGAGCGCTGAGCCAGCTCCCACCGCCACCCCCACCGCCGGGCCGCCCGGGTCCCGGCTGGCCCGGGCCCGGCGCAGCACCGCCCCCCGTCCCGGCTCCGAGCCCGTGGGGCCAGCCGGCCTGGGCCCCGGCCCCGGCGCCGGCCTGGGGTCCGCCGGCGGCACCGTGGGGTCCGTCCCCGTACGCCCCACCCGCGTGGGCCCCCACCCCTCGAGGCCCGGTGGCCGACCGCGGCACGCGCGTCGGCGCCCGCCTCATCGACGCGATCGTCGGGGTCGTCCTGGTCGTCGGCGCGCTGTTGGTGTTGGGCGACGGCGAGCGGCCCCTCGCCGCCATGGCCATCGCCTGGTTCGTCCTCGCCTGCTACGAGGCGGCCACGGTCACGTGGTTCGGCGCCACGCCCGGCAAGCTCGCCGTCGGCCTGCGGGTGGTCGGCCTCGACCGCACCTCCCACCCGCCCCTCGCCCAGGCCGCCAAGCGGGCTGCCGTCAACGCCGCCTTCTCGGTGCTCGCCGTGGTGGGGTGGGCACTGTGGCTCAGCTCGACGCTCACCGACACCCTCGGCCGCGGCATCGCCGACCGGGCCGCGTCCACCATGGTCGTGCCGAAGGTCACGGCGCTGCCGATCGCCACCCGCGACCTGCCCGGCTACGCGGACGGCGCCCGGCCGCCGCGCCGCTCGCACCTCGGTCGCGTCGGCGACCTCGACGTCCGCGCCCGAGCCCGCCTCCGGCGCCTCGTCGACGCGCCGGCCCTGGCCGTCGCCATCGGCCTCCTCGCGCTCGCGGCCAGCCTGCCGGTCTCGACCGCCACCTTGCTGATCGGGAGCTCGGTGGCGTGGATCGTCGTGTTCGTCGTCGACGAGACCCGACGGATCGCGCGGACGGGCGCGACCGCGGGCCACCGCCTCGCCGGGCTGGTGGTCCTCGACCGTCGCACGGGCGCGCCGCCGGGCCTCGGCCGG
>DATAGR010000102.1:0-4283 GCA_036263575.1 Aquihabitans sp.
TGCCGGTGTGCCGGCTCCGGAGCCGGTAGCCGCGCGCCAGCGCCAGGAAGCCGATGCGGTCGTCCGCAGCCCGGTCGCCGGTGATCGAAGGCGGGGTCGTGAGCTTCACCGAGCCGGGGAGCGGTTCGAGGCGGTCGTAGAGCACCTTGAACTCCACGCCGGTGAGCGTCGGCTGGCACCCCGTGGTGGCGACGGCGAGCATCACCGCCATCGCGGCGGCGACCACGCCGCGCCGCACCTTCACGACTCGCTGCATCCTTCGGCCTCCAGGGTACGGCGCCCGCCGAGCGGCGAGGTCAGGGGCCCGCCGGGCGTGCTCACTCGAAGCGCGGGGCCGCCATGCGGCTCTCGCTCTCGAGCTTGTGCAGCCGCTCGTCGTAGCCGATCTGGCGGAAGAGGTCGGCGAGCGAGTCGTAGCGGCCGTAGTCGTCGACGAAGGACCCCTCGTACGGCATCGACTCCCACTCCGGGTGCTCCTGGACCAGGAGCGCGTACTCGTGCTCGGCGTGGTCCTCGAAGTCGGCGTTGAGCCGGTAGCTCCACTTCGGGCGCAGGGCGTAGAGCACCCACGAGAGCTGGTAGTAGACGAACGCCAGGACCTGGGGGACGACCCGGTGCTTGACGAAGCCGAGGCGGCCGCGGCGCTGCTCGAGCAGCTCCTCGAGGATCAGCAGGTGCCATTGCTCGTTGTCCTGCTCGAAGCGGCTGACCCGCACCTGGTCGAAGATGCGGCGGGCGAAGCCGTGCTCGCGTGCCGTGTGGGTCATGGCGACGTAGGCCACGTTCTCCCACGCCTGGTACGGGACCCGGGCGACCAGCTCGAGGACCCGGAACTTCGGCAGCGTCCGCTCCTCGCCGTAGAGCAGGTCCATGACGGCGAACAGCGCCTTGGCGCTGAGCGACGCCCGCCGGCGCGGGGCGGCGAGCGTCCGCTCCTGCTCGGCTCGGAGCTCCGCAGGGGAGAGCCGCTCCATCGCTCCGAACGGCGGGCGGTCCCCGATCGCGTCGGTGACCGGACGTACGTGGGCCGTCGCTGATCCCATGGCTCGGACGATACCGACGGCCTCCGCCACGGCGACGGCGCGCGGCCCCGGGGCCTCGGTCGTCCGTCACCCGCCGACGCCGGGCTCCACGACCGCTCGGGTCGGCCGACGAACCGCCACGAGGTGGGTTCGACGCCGCCTGGGCGGGGCAGGAGGGCCCGGGATCGCGACGAGGAGGCGACCGTGGAAGCTGCTGTGTTCTTCATCTGGCTCGTGACCGCCAGCGGCGGGGTGGCGCTGCTCTGGACGTGGTGGCGGGGCGGCGGCCGCCAGGAGGACCACCCCCACGGCCACCCCCTCGGGCGCCGCGTGGGCATCACCTCCGGCTTGGCGGCGCCCCACGCCGTCTTCGTGGTCACCGGGATGGTCCTCTGGGGCGTCGCCGCCGTGGTCGACGAGCGGTACAGCGACAACATGCTCCGGTGGCTGGCGCTCGCCTTCCTCGTCGTGGGCGTCGGCGTCGGGCTCACCATGTTCACCAAGTGGCGAGGGGCCCGGCGGAGCGGCCCGGACGAGGCCGTGCCCGCGGCGATGGTCTACGGCCACGGCCTGCTGGCCGCGGTCACCACGATCGGCGCCGTCGTGGTCGCGCTGGTCGCCTGACTGCGAGGACCTGAGGAGCCCGCCTCGCCGGCTGGCGCGCTCAGGCCGTGAAGTCCGCCGCCGTCATCCCGTCGCCGTGGCCGGCGGGCCATTGGACCAGCTCGATCCGGCTGCCGTCGGGGTCGACGATCCATGCCGTTCGCGGGTCGGCGGGGTCGTCGGCCGGGCCGTGGCCCTCGACGTCGATGCCCCGTGCGGCGAGCGCAGCGACCGCCTCGTCGATCGACTCGACCTGGATCACCAGGTGGCTGAGCGTCGTCCCGCCGTCGCCGTCGCCGTGCTGTCGGCCGTCGTCGGCGGACGTCTGCCGGTGCACGAGCTCGATGGTCACGAAGTCGTCGCCGGGGAGCTTGAGCATCGTCAGGTCGCCCAAGGGCGTCCCGGGGACGCGGCCGACCACCTCGTAGCCGACGGCCGCGTAGAACGCGAGCGACCGATCGAGGTCCGCCACGCGCAGGCCCAGGTGGAGCGTCCTCATCGGGCCCGGCTCGCCGGTTCGGCGCTCGACATCTCGGCCAGGGCCAGCACGGTCCGCCAGTTCCGACTGGTCGCCACGCCGTCGTCCGGGACCGCCTTGCCGAGCGCCTTCAGGAGCGGCGAACGGGCCTGGCCCCCCGGCAGGTCGAGGTACACCTCGCGCCCGTGCGCCGTCAGCCCCTCCGGGGCGAACGCAGCGAGATCGAGGTCCGGCGGTCCCTTCGGCGAGGCCAGGAACGTCACGACCACCTTGGTCGGGTCCGGGCGGTCGTAGGGGTTGGCGGCGACGATCGCCGCCATCTCGCGATCCGTGCGGATCTGCACCGCGCTGTGGATGCCGGCGGTCGCCTCGACCGCCCGCTCGATGGCCGGTCCGAGGTCGGCGTCCACGCCGTCGGCAGGCGTGAACACGACGTTGCCGCTCTGCAGGTAGGTCTCGACGTCGGTGTGGCCCAGGGACTCGACGGCGGCCCGCAGGTCGGCCATGTGCAGCTTCCGCGTCGGACCGAGGTTGACGCCGCGGAGGAGGCCGACGACTCGCACCGGGCCACGATACGACGGCCGGACCATCAGGTGCCGTGGCCCTCGTGGGCGTCCGTCGACAAGGGACCGCCCGGTCGACCGTCGGCGGTCACGACGAACTGGCCCATCATCCCGCCGTCCTCGTGGGCCAGCAGGTGGCAGTGGAACATGAAGGGCGTGTCGGGATCGGGTTGGTCGCCGAACCACATGAGGAGGCGGATCCGGTCGGCACCACCGAGGTAGACGGTGTCCTTCCAGCCGGCCAGCTCGGGCGGCGGCGGCTCGCCGTCGACGTCCACGACCTGGAACTGGACGTCGTGCACGTGGAAGTTGTGGACCTGGCCGCCGGCGTCCACCTCCCAGAGCTCCACCGAGCCGGCTCGGACCGTGGCGTCGACGCGTGCCGGGTCCATCGGTCGGCCGTTGATCGTGCTGTCGCCGTCGAGGGAGAACCGGCGGGTGCGCACGGCGTCGGCCGGGTCGAGCGCGGGCTCGGTCCCGAGGCGGGTTGCGGGCGGGGGAGCCGGCGTCAGCTCGGCGGCGGCCCGCAGCTCCAGCACGTCGAACGAGTCGTCGCCGCCGTTGCCCCGACCGGTGAACGGGTCGACGCCGAGGTCGGGCGGGGTGCTCCGCAGGACGGTCCGCTCGCCGGGACGCACCGCCACCACGACCTCGGCCCGCTCGCCCGGCGAGAGCCGGATCCGGTCGAGCGGCACGGGCCGGTCCAGCAGGCCACCGTCGGTCGCGACCACGTCGAAGCTGCGGTCGTCGTCGAAGCCGAACTCGTAGACGCGGGCCGTCGACGCGTTGAGGACCCTCAGCCGCACCCGCTCGGTCGTCACGACGTGGTGGGGGTTCCACGTGCCGTTCACCAGGAGCTCCCGGCCGAGCGTCCCCGACGTCGCGAGGAACCGGCCGCCGTCGCGGAAGGAGCCGTCGGCGGCGAAGCTCCGGTCCTGCACGATCACCGGCACGTCGTCGACGCCGTAGTCGTCGGGGAGCGATCCGGTGGCGGCGCCGGGCTCGTCGACGATGAACATCCCGGCCATGCCCCGATGCACCTGCGCCTCGGTGCGCCCGTGGGGGTGCGGGTGGTACCACAGCGTGGCGGCGGGCTGGTCGATCGTCCACGACGGCGCCCAGGTCTCGCCGGGCTCGATCGGGGCGTGCGGTCCGCCGTCGGCTTCGGCCGGCAGGCGCATGCCGTGCCAGTGGGTCGTCGTGACCTCGTCGAGCTCGTTGCGCACGCGGACCCGGACCCGCTCGCCGCGCTCGGCACGGAGCGTCGGCCCGAGGTAGCCGCCGTCGTAGCCGAGCACGTCCGTGTACATCCCCGGCTTGAACGACGCAGTGGTGGCCCGGGCGGTGAGGTCGAAGACCCGGGTGCCGTCGGCCTCGACGGTCGAGCGGGCGAGGGGCGGGATGTGCAGCTCGTTGGCGAAGCTGAGGGTGCCGATCGTCGACGTGTCCGCCCCCCGCCACCACACGGCCACGGCGGCGGTCGCCACGGTCCCAGCGACGATCGCGACGGCGAGGGCGGACACCGCCACGCGGGCCAGGCGACCACGCCGCCAGGTGCGTACCAGGACGTTGGGGTGCTTCACCGCTGGATCGTACGAAGAGGGCCGTGGCTGGGGA
>DATAGR010000103.1:0-4887 GCA_036263575.1 Aquihabitans sp.
GAGCCGACCGCCTCGACCACGCCGGCGGCGTCCCGGCCCAGCACCAGCGGGTACTGGTGCGGCATCATGTCGGCCATCATTCCGGAGGCGATGCCGAGGTCGATGGCGTTGAGGCCGGCGGCCTTGACCCGGATCAGCACCGCGCCGTCCGCTGCGGTCGGTGTGGTGACCTCGCCCAGTTCGGGCTGTGCTCCGGCGGTGGGAACGTGCAGTGCGCGCATCGGGTGCTCCTCTTGGGGGGGCCTCGAGTTGGACGACTCGGGCAGTTGGTTGACTCTTCAAGTGAAGCTACAAGCGATCACTTGAACCGTCAACTTTTTGTCGTAGGATCACCCCCATGGCGCAGACCGAGGACGTCCCATGGCTCGACGACGACGAGCAGCAGGCGTGGCTGAGCCTCGCCAGCCTGCTCGTGCGGCTGCCCGCCGCTCTCGACGCGCAACTTCGCCGCGACGCCGGGCTGAGCCACTTCGAGTACATGGTCCTGGCCGCGCTCTCCATGAGCGACGACAGGACCATGCGCATGAGCGACCTCGCCGTGATCGCCGAGGGTTCGCTGTCGAGGCTCTCCCACACCTGCAAGCGCCTCGAGAGCCAGCAGTGGATCACTCGGCACCCAGACCCCGAGGACGGTCGCATCACCCGCGCCTTCCTCACCGAGGCCGGCTACGCCAAGGTCGCTGAGACCGCACCTGGCCACGTCCGCACCGTGCGCAGACTGGTGCTCGAACCGCTCACCAAAGCGCAAGTGGACCAGCTCGCCACCATCATCAACCGCATCAACGACGCGATCGAGCCGCGCTGGCCCTGACCGAAACGGGGTCACCAAGCGCAGCAGGAGCCCCACTGCGATCGTGCCCGAGGGTGATGGTGGCTACGCCGTCGGGACCACTCGTCGGTTCATGGCGACTCGTAGCGTCGGAGGTGCAGCCGTCTGTCTTCGATCCCGCATCGAGCACGGGCTTCGGCCGTTCCCCTGACGAGAAATGGTTGCCCGGTGGCCGACATCTTCGTGGTGCCGAGCGACGGTCAGTGGAGGGTCGAGCACAACGGCCACCTCGTCGACGACTTCGGGTCCCTGGCCCACGCCGTCGTCGCCGCCCGGCTCGTCCTAGAAGGCACCTCCGGCAATCTCGTCGTCTGCGGGGACGATGCCCAAGTTGATGCAACCACCCGTAGCTGGTTCGTCACCCTGGTCCTCGCATTCGTGCTGGCACTGCTCCTGGCCGGCTGGTGCATGTTGGCCCTCGCCGGGTCCCGTTGACCCACGCACAGGGCTGTGGTTCACGGTCCGCTCCCTCCCTGAGGCCGCTGGCGTCTGCGACGACCCACGCCGCCGTCACTCAACGATCCTGAGCACGACGACGGCGACGTCGTCGTCGTGGCGCCCGCTTCCCGTCGCGCACGCTTCGACCAGAGCGTCGGCGATGGCGGCGGACGGGTCTGAGGGCTGGGCTCGCGTAAGCGCGGTGGCGAGGCGATCGATGCCGTCGTCGATGGACTCGTCGCGGCGCTCCACGAGCCCGTCCGTGTAGAGGACCAGCGTGTCGCCCGGCCCGATGGCGAGGGTCGCCGGCCGACGTGAGGGACCGTGCGTGCCGAACATCGCTCGTTGCGAGCGGTCGAGGACCTCCACGCTGGCGTCCGCTCGCCTCAGCAGCATCCAAGGGTGGCCGGCGTTGGCGTAGCGAAGCTCTCGACGGTCGGGTGAGATCTGGGCGACTGCGAGGGTGGCGATGGGCCGATTCGGTCCGTCGAGCATCTGCTCGGCCCTGTCGATGAGGGTCTCGAGGGGTTCGTCGGCTCGGAGGAGTCCGGTGATGACGGTGCGCACCTGCGCCATCTCGGTCGCGGCGCCGATGCCGTGGCCGGTCACGTCGCCGATGACGACGCTCGTGGTCCCGTGGCGACTGAGGGCGTCGTACCAGTCGCCGCCGACTCCGGCGGTGCGGTCCGCAGGCAGGTATCGCGCTGCGATGTCGAGGCCGTCGACGGCAGGGATGTGGCCCAGCAGGCGACGTTGCACGTCCAGCACCAAGGTGTGCTCGAGGTCGTAGTGCCCGGCGCGTTCGACGGCTTGGGCGACGAACTCGGCGACGGTCTGCACCGTCGATTCGAAGAAGGGATCGACCCGGATCGCCTTCGGCCAAGCGATGGCCAAGGCGCCCATCACCGTCCCCTCGCTGCCTCGCAGGGGGATCGCGGCCAGGGACTCGAACCCCGCTGCCTTCACGTCCGACACGATCGCGGGATACCGCTCGGAAACCTCGTCGACGCCGCTCAGCCAAATCGTTCGGTCGTTGACCACACAGTCGCTCAGCGGCACGCCCTCATCAAGGCGGACGACCTCATACCGCCGCCTCAGCGGTTCAGGCAGGGCGGCCTGCACCGGCGCGACGAGCCCATCTCGGGTCGCGTTGAGCAGCCGGCAGCTCACCAGCACCGCTCCGAGCGCCTCCGGGCCGTGATCGCGAGCAACGGTGACGACCTCTGCGGTTGACAACGCGGCGGCGAGGCGACCGGCCAGCGCAGACGTGGCGACGGAACGAGCCGCCAGATCGGTGCGCCGCAAAGCTGCTGCCAGAAGCTCGCTGGCGAGCACCATCGCCGCGCGCCGGGCAGGGTCGAACTTGACCGGCGACGAACTGACGAACCCGACAACGCCCAGCACGGTGCCCTGGTAATCACGCAGCGGGAGCACCGCAGCACTGCAGAACCCGGCGGCCTCCACATCGGCGACCAACGCAGGGTGCCCCTCCTGGTACCGGGCAAGATCCTCGACGAAGACCGCAGAAGCGGTGCGTGCCGCCTCGGTCGTCGGCAGGTGCTCGCTCAACGGAGTGCTTCTGTAGCGGGCGTGGAAATCCGCATCCAGCGGCCAGCGCGCCTGCACGCTCACCAGGGCAGAGCTTCGGACGAACGCAACGTCGACGTGATCCATCCCCACAACGGGCCCGGACGCGCACATCACGTCGACGACGGCCTGCCCATCAGCACACGCCCACAGCTTCTGAGACAACTCCTCCAAGCCGATCACCCACGAGCCGTCCAACCCTCCTCCTTCCCTCTCGTCGGCCAGCAGGGCGCCACGGGCGATCGTAAACGGGCGGCGGGGTGGCCGGGTCTACGCCCCCCGACTGGCCAGCGTCAGAGCGTGGCAGCATGTCCGACACGAGAGCGGGAGGGGAGAACGTGAACGCACTTCCGGACCGTCAGCCCGGACTGCAGTACCTCGCCGAGGGCGGCCAAGAGACCGAACTGATGTACAAGTACGGCTACGAGCTGCCCGAGTTCGCCATGTTCCCGCTGCTCGACAACGCCGGTGCCATGGCGGAGCTCCGAGGCATGTACGAGCGCTACCTCGACACCGCTGCACGGCATCGCTTCGCCGTCCTCATGGGCGGACTCGACTACCGAGCGAGCCCCGACTGGGGGCGTCTGCTCGGCTACTCCGACCAAGCTCTCGCTGACGCCCAGCTCGGCGCGATCGAGTTCCTCCGAGACGTCGCAGAGCCGTACGCGCAGCAGGTGCCGTCGATCCATGTCGCCGGCATCGTCGGACCGCGCGGGGACGCCTACTCGCTCAACGCGACCATCACCGAGGACGAGGCCGAGGAGTACCACAGCCACCAGCTCGCGACGCTTCGACACGCCCGGGTCGACCACGTCGAGGCGATGACGTTCAACAACGTGGCCGAGTCGGTCGGACTCGCACGAGCTGCCGCCAGCGCCGGGCTCCCGCTCTCCATCTCCTTCACCGTGACCACCTCCGGTCGACTCCACGGCGGCGAGACGCTCCGAGACGCGATCGAGACGATCGACCAGCGAACCGGGGACCAGCGGCCCTCCTTCTACGGGATCAACTGCTCCCACCCGCTCGAGTTCGCCCCGGCCATCACGCCAGGGTCCTGGTTCGAGCGCGTCCGATGCCTGCGACCCAACGCCGCCTCGATGGAGAAGACCGCGCTGTGCACCCTCGGTCACCTCGAGGCGGGAGACCCGGCCGAGTTGGGCAGGCTCCTGGGCGAACTGGCTCGTCGCCATCCCCACATCGACATCTGGGGAGGGTGTTGCGGCACCTGGGACAGCCACCTCGATGAGATCGCTCGCAACGTGACCCACGCGCGCTCCACATCCTCATGAAGCCGACCGCCCGATGCTTGCGCGGTGGGCAGGTGTCGCCTAGGGATCGAGACGCCGCTCGTTCGTCGCTGCGCTGCTCGGCGGCCAGCACCCCCCGGTACAGGCGGCCGGCGCAGGCCCCACGACGCCACAGTTCCACAACGGATCGAACGTTTGCCAAGGCAACGACTTAGCGGCCGGTGGACCCCGTGACCGAACGTTCGGAGACAGAAGCCTGTCCGAACTCGGCACAACATGTCCTGCCTCCGACGCCCTTTGCCTGATACATCGCCGCGTCGGCCCGTCGGTACAGAGATGCGGTGCTCGAGTCGGCTGCCTCGAGCTCGGCAACCCCGATGGAGCACGTTGCTGCGAGCCGCTCGAGGAGCGGATGGCCACGGAAGCCGTGATGGATCTCGCGTGCGAGTTCGGCCGCGGCTGTGAGCGGGGTGCCTGGGCACACGATGGCGAACTCGTCGCCGCCGGGACGGGCGACGAAGCACGGTGGGCTCACGACCTCGCGCAGCACCTGGGCGATGGCCCGGAGGGCCGAGTCACCTAGGACATGTCCGCCCAGGTCGTTGATGGACTTGAACCGGTCGACGTCCACGATGAGTACCGAAAGCGGGCGTCCAGTGCGTCGTGCTGTCAGGTACGAGGCGGTGAGCACCTCGTCCCATGCCCGGAGGTTGCCTAGCGATGTCAACGGGTCCTCGCGACTGAGTTGCTCGAGCTCCTCCACGAGGTCCGCGTTGCGGGCCCGTT
>DATAGR010000104.1:0-3608 GCA_036263575.1 Aquihabitans sp.
CGAGGGCTGAGCGGCCCCCGGGCAGACTGGCGCCGTGGCGTACCGGATCGATCCCACCGAACCGACCGACGTGGGGATCCGCCGCGTCCTCGCCGAGCAGCTGGGCCGGGCCGCCGAGGTCCTCCGGGTCGACGGCGGTCCCGACGCCGAGGCCGTGCACGACGTCCGCAAGCGCCTCAAGAAGTCGCGCTCCGCGCTGCGGCTGGCGCGGGGCGACCTCGGTGCCGCCGTCGTGCGCCACGCCAACGGGGAGCTGCGGCGCGTCGGCGCCGACCTGGCCCAGCAGCGCGACGCCGAGGCGCTGGTCGACGCGGTCGACCGGCTCACCGGTGCGCTCGAGCCGTCGGGACCGCCCGAGCGCGGCACCGGTGGCCCCGGCCTGGGCGAGCCCGTCGACGACCCCGCCGCCCTCGAGGCGCTGGCGACGGTGCGGGCCGCGCTGCGAGAGCGGGCCGACGCCGTGCACGGGGGCGCCCACCTCGACCGTGCCGTCGCCCTCCGCTCGGCCCGCACCGTGGAGCAGGCGCTCGCCTGGATCGAGCGGGTGCCGGCCCGTCGGACCGGCTGGCGGGCCCTCGCCCCCGGGCTGGAGCGGCAGTACCGCCGGGGCCGGGAGGCGCTCGCCGCCCTGCCCGACGAGCCGTCGGTCGACGACCTGCACGAGTGGCGCAAGCGGGTGAAGGACCTCTGGTACCACGAGCGGCTGCTGCGCCGGCTGTGGGTCGACGGCCAGCGGCCGCTGGTCGTGGCCGCCGACGAGCTCGCCGGTGCCCTCGGCGACGACCACGACCTCGGGTTGCTGCACGCCCACGTCGGCCCCGCGCCCGGAGCGGACGACGGCGACGGCGACGACCACGGCGGCGGCATCGACCACCGCCTCCGGCTGGGCAGCGCGGTGACCGACCCCCTGCCGCTCGACGACCACGTGCGCCGGCTCGTCTCCGAGGTCATCGACGGGCGGCGCCGGGACCTCCAGGGCCACGCCCGCTGGCTCGGCGAGCGACTCTACGCCGACGAGCCCGAGGCGTGGCAGCGGCGCCACGGCGCCTGGTGGGAAGCGGCAACGGCCTAACCTGCCCGGGCGGTCCCGCGCCCGGCCCTGCCGGACGCCAGCGGGCGCCCGCGCCCCCGTCCCCGGTCCATCGGAGCCCCTCGTGCCACTCGAGCCCAACGTCGACATCCCGCCTGCGGAGGGCAAGCTCGGCATCCTCCTGCCGGGCATGGGCGCCGTCGGCACCACGTTCATCGCCGGCGTCCTCGCCATCCGCAAGGGCCTGGCCAAGCCGATCGGCTCCCTCACGCAGATGGGCACCATCCGGATCGGCCCCCGGCCCGACGACAACGTGCCGCTCATCAAGGACTACGCGCCGCTCGCCGGCCTCGACGACCTCGTCTTCGGCGGCTGGGACGTGTTCGAGGACGACGCCTACGTCGCCGCCAGCCGGGCGGGCGTGCTCGAGGGCCACCTGCTCGAGCAGCTGGGCGACGAGCTCCGGGCGATCAAGCCGATGCCGGCCGTGTTCGAGCAGGCGTACGTCAAGAACCTGCACGGCAACCACTTCAAGGAGGGGACCTCGAAGTGGGACCTCGCCGAGCAGCTGAACGCCGACATCGATCGCTTCGCCGAGGAGAACGGCTGCGACCGCCTCGTCGCCGTGTGGTGCGGCTCCACCGAGGTGTACCGCGAGGCCACCGCCGTCCACGAGACGGTCGAGGCCTTCGAGCAGGGCCTCAAGGACTCCGACCCCGACATCGCCCCCAGCCAGATCTACGCCTACGCCTGCCTCAAGCGCGGCATCCCGTACGCCAACGGCGCGCCGAACCTCAACCTCGACACGCCGGCGCTCCTCGAGCTGGCCCGCCGCAACGGCGTGCCGGTCACCGGGAAGGACTTCAAGACCGGCCAGACGCTGATGAAGACGATCCTCGCCCCCGGCTTCAAGGCCCGGATGCTGGGCGTCGAGGGCTGGTACTCCACCAACATCCTCGGCAACCGCGACGGCGAGGTGCTCGACGACCCCGAGTCGTTCAAGGCCAAGGAGGTGTCGAAGCTCGGCGTGCTCGACACCATCTTCGAGCCGGAGCGGAACCCCGACCTCTACGGCGACATCCACCACGTCGTGCGGATCAACTACTACCCGCCCCGCGGCGACAACAAGGAGGGCTGGGACAACATCGACATCTTCGGGTGGCTCGGCTACAAGATGCAGATCAAGGTCGACTTCCTCTGCCGCGACTCCATCCTCGCCGCCCCCCTGGTGCTCGACCTGGCCCTGTTCCTCGACCTCGCCAAGCGGGCGCAGCTGACAGGCGTGCAGGAGTGGCTGAGCTTCTACTGGAAGAGCCCGCAGCCGGTGCAGCCCGGCGTGTACCCGGAGCACGACATCTTCATCCAGCTCACCAAGCTGAAGAACACCCTGCGCGTGCTCATGGGCGACGACGCCATCACCCACGTCGGCGCCGAGTACTACGACTGATCGGGCGGGCCGGCCGCTCGGGCGGTCCGGTCGGGGACCGCGGCGCGGCGTGGCCTAGGCGGCCGGGCCCTCCGGCGGGCGGCGGACGGTGACGCTCGGCGCCGCACCCTCGAAGGCCGGCGCGCCGTCGGCGGGCAGCCGCCCGAGCACCGTCTCGACGCCCAGGTTGAGGTAGCGGCCGCAGAAGGAGAACACGCCGGCGCCGTCGGCACGGACGATGCTGCCGTTCATGAGCCGGGCGGCGTCGCCGCAGAGCATGGCCACGGCCTCGGCGACGTCGTCGGGGCTCATCGTCTGGCGCATGGGGTGCGACTGCGCCTCCATCTCCGAGAGCGGCTCGTAGAACGGGCCGAGCATCATCTTGAGGCTGTCGCCGTCGATCCAGCCGGGGTTCACGCCCACCACGGTGACGCCCCGCTCGCCCAGCTCGCAGCCGAGGTACGCCACCATCGTCTCCATGGCCGCCTTGGCCGCGGCGAGGGTGCCGTGGGCCGGGATCCACGTCACCGTGTCGACGCCCGAGACGGCCACGACCCGCCCGTGGCCGCTCGCCTCGAGCATCGGCACGCAGCGCTGCACGAGGCGCAGGAAGCCGGTGACGGAGATGGCGAACGTCTTCTCGACGTGGCGCGGCTCGGTCTCGAGCAGCGGCCGGAAGCTCGTGGCCGCGGCGTTGGCGACGAGGACGTCGAGCCGGCCGGGACCGCGCTCGGGGTCCTCGACGGCATCCACGAGCGCCTCGACGTCGTCGAGCTCGCCGAGGTCGCAGCGGTGCACCCACGCCCGGCGGCCCGCCGCCTCGACGTCGGCGGCGACCTCGCGCGCCGCGTCCTCGCGCTTGCGGTAGGTGACGACCACGTCGGCGCCCTGGCGGGCGAGCAGGCGGGCGGTGGCAGCGCCGAGGCCGCGCGACGAGCCGGTGACGAGGGCGGTGCGGCCGGCGTACGGGGTGGGGGCCTCGCTTATCATGGCCGTCAACGTAGGGGAGCCGCCCGCCGGGCGGGGCGGCTCACCAGGTGAGGCCCAGCAGCTCCCGCATGGCGGCGTGGAAGGCGGCGTCGTCGAGCTGGGTGCGGGCGGCCAGGACCGTCTCGGCGTCGGCGCCCACCGGCACCCGCAGCGGCGTGGCCG
>DATAGR010000105.1:0-2281 GCA_036263575.1 Aquihabitans sp.
CACGGGCCCGACCAGCAGCCAGTAGAGCATCGGCCCGAGGCTGTGGGCCGGCGGGCCGTCGCCCCCGTCGGCCATCGAGTACTGGCCGACCAGCGGCGTGTCGCCGGTGACGACGTCGAAGGCCCGCACCGCGAGGAAGCCGTCGTCGAGGGCCGGCGTCCAACCGGCGCCGGCCAGGCGCACGCCGGCGGCCACCACCGGCACCGCCACCAGCGCCGCGAGCAGGGCGGCGACCGGATCGAGCCGCCACCGAGGAGCCGTCCCGGCCGACGGTCGCTCGGACACCGCCGTGGGCCGCTCGTCGACCTCGGCGACGGGGTCGCGCGACGTCGCAGCCTGCCGTCCGCTCGCGCGCCCAGGATCCCCCACGGCCGTCGTGCCTACCACCGGCGCAGGCCGTGTGCACCCCGGAGGGCGGCGGCCCCGGCGAGCGGTGCGAGGATGCGGGCATGGCGTTCCCCGAGGGCTTCTGGTTCGGCGCCGGCGCGCCGGCGGAGGCCACCGGCGCGATCGCCCCGGCATCCGACCTCGCCCGCTGGGCCCAGGAGCACGGCTCCGTCGAGCCGCCCGGCCCGGCCCTCCACCCGCCGGGCGCGGTGCCCCACGCCGACCGCCTCGTCGCCGCCGGCGTGCGCCACCTGCGGCTCACGCTCCCGTGGGCCGCGCTGGAACCGGCCGAGGGCCGGGTCGACGACGCCGCCGTGGAGGACCTCCGCGTGCAGCTGACCGGTGCCCGAGACGCCGGGCTCGCGATCTGGGCGTGCCTGCACGACGGCTCGCTGCCCGGCTGGTTCGCCCACGACGAGCGCGGCTTCGCCGACGAGCGCAGCCGGCGGTACTACTGGGCCCGCCACGTCGAGCGCGTCGGCGAGGTCGTCGGCGACCTGGTGCACGGCTGGATCGGGTCGTTCGAGCCGTCGCGCTGGGCGTACCGCGGCTGGGTCGTGGGCGCCCGACCGCCGGGGCGGCACGGCGACGCCGAGGGCTTCGCCGAGGCCCTGGAGGCGGTGCACGTGGCCGACGTCGAGGCGGCGTTGCGGCTGCGCGGCTCGGGTCGGCCGGTGGCCTCGGCCCAGTGGGTCGTCCCGCTCTTCCCCGCCCGCCCCGACCCCGACTCGCCGCCGACCGCCGAGGCCCAGGCGATGACCACGGTGGTCGACGAGGCCCTGTGGGGCTGCTGGCGCCGTCTGCTCGTCGAGGACGTCCTGCAGGTGCCGGGCCGACCGCCGGTCGACGTCCCGGGCGCGCGCGAGGCGTTCGACGTGCTCGGCCTCACCTACCGCCACGCGGCCGCCGTCCGTGGCGACGGCGCGCTGCTGCCGTACCCGCAGACCCTGGCCACCGGGGCCGACGGCCAGGTGCCGTGGCCGGAGGGCCTCGGCCTGGCGCTCCACCACGTCGCCGAGGCGCTCCCCGACCGGCCGCTGCTCGTGGCCGGCTACGGCCTGCGCACCGACGACGAGGACCGCCGCGCCGAGCACCTCCGCGACGGCCTCGCCATCGCCCACGACGCCGTCGGTGGCGGCATCGACCTGCGCGGCTTCTGGTGGGACACCCCCGTCGACCCGCCCGGTGGCGGTCCCGGCCCGGGGCTGCTCGACGCCGAGGGCGCCGCCCGACCGGCCGCCGACCTGCTGGCATCGATCGCTGCAGGCGCCTCGCTCCCCAGCTGACCAGACGGCGGGGACGCAGGGTCCGGCCGCGCCCTGACGACCGCCGTTCGGCCGAACGGCGTCATGCACCGCCGGTTCAGCGGTCGTGGCCTCCGGAGCGGGAGCACTCGCGCCCGCTCACGAGAGGAGCCCCGACGTGCCCGCTGACGCGCTCGTCGTCCTGGACGGCGTCGACAAGCACTTCGGCCACCTGCACGTCCTGCGCGACATCCACCTGACCGTCGACCGCGGCGAGGTCGTGGTCGTCATCGGCCCATCCGGCTCCGGCAAGTCCACGCTGTGCCGCTCCATCAACCGGCTCGAGCCCATCGACGGCGGGTCGATCACGATCGACGGCGTCCCGCTCCCCGCCGAGGGCCGGGCCCTCGCCCGCCTGCGGGCCGACGTCGGGATGGTGTTCCAGAGCTTCAACCTCTTCGCCCACCGCTCGGTGCTCGACAACGTCACGCTCGGCCCGGTCAAGGTCCGCCGCGTGCCGCGCGCCGAAGCCGAGGCCCGGGCGCGCGAGCTGCTCGCCCGCGTCGGGCTCGCCGACCAGGCCGACAAGGCCCCCGCCCAGCTCTCGGGCGGCCAGCAGCAGCGCGTCGCCATCGCCCGGGCCCTGGCCA
>DATAGR010000106.1:0-2490 GCA_036263575.1 Aquihabitans sp.
ACCCCACCGCGTCAACCGAGCGTTACCGTGCATTTCGAGCCTCCTGGGCTTCGTGGGTGCCTTCGACAGCTCCACACTCGCCCAGGGGGCTCACCTCTTGCCGAGACTCACGTCAACAACGTCCCAGGGCACAACACCTAGGCCGCCCTACCGCTCGGCGACCCAGGGCGGGCGGGGTGCGGGCACCCGAGCCAGCGGCGAGTCCACGGTGGGGAAGCGGTCGGCGTGGTCGCGCCACGCCTCCCACGCCTCGGTGATCTCGTCGCGGCCGGCGGCGACGAAGTTCCACCACATGTGCACCTCGTCGGGGAACGGGCTCCCGCCCACGAGGAGGACCCGCCTGCCGCCGGCCCCGTCGACCGGAGCCAGCGCCACCTCGTCGCGACCTGGGGCGAGGTACGCCACCTGCCCGACGTCGAGCGCGCGGCCGTCGACGGTCACGGCCCCGTCGAGCGCCAGGATCGCGTGCTCGGCGCCTGCGGCCAATGGCACTGGGGCCGGGCCTCGCATGGCGAGCTGGGCGCCGACGTGGTCGGTGTCGGCGCGAGCCGGCGACCGCTCCCCGGCCAGCGCCCCGACGAGCACGGTGGCCGTGGCCCCGGCCAGCTCGACCTCGGGCAGTTCGTCGTGGTGCTCGAAGGCGGGCGCGCCCCGACGGGTGGCCTCGGGGAGCGCCACCCAGAGCTGCACCCCGTGCGTCACGGAGGACGAGCTCGGCCCGCCGGTCGCGACGGGCGCCTCCTCGGCGTGGACCACGCCGTTGCCCGCCGTCATCAGGTTGAGCTGGCCGGGCCGGATCGGCTGCTCCGACCCGACGCTGTCGCGGTGGAGGAGCTCGCCCTCGAGCAGCCAGGTCACCGTCTGCAGGCCGATGTGGGGGTGGGGCCCGATGCTGCCGACCCCGTTCGTCGACGGGCCGAAGTGGTCGGCGAAGCACCAGGCGCCGACCGTGCGGCGACGGCGCTGGGGGAGCGCTCGACGCACGGTGGCGCCGGCGACGTCGGCCAGCCGGCTGTCGGCGACCTCCGGCAGCGCGGACGAAGACCTGCGAGGGGGTGTGACGGTCATGGCTGCTCCGGGGGCCGGTCGACCGTCCCATGATGCCGCGGCCTTCGACGGAGCGCGTCGCCGGGCGCACGTGCGCCCCCACCAGCGGGTCCGCCGCCGTCGACCTGAACGGGCTCGGACGAACGGCGTACGGCTGGTCACCCTCGCATGGGAGTGCGCCGACGCTCGGTGACCGGAAACTCACAACCGGCGCTCACGGGAGCGCCGACCGACGGGGAGAGTCCACATGCACCGTACGTCCACCGCCCGCTCGAGCCACGGGGCTCACCGACCTGCGCGCCGGCCGCGACCGCTCGCGCTCGCCGCGCTGGCCGCCACCGCGCTCCTCGGGGCGCTGGCCCTGGCGCCCGGCACCGCCGACGCCGCACCCGGCGACATCGGGAACCAGGGCCCAGACTTCGTCGACGTCGTGAACCCGACGGAGGCGACCCCGGAGAGCAAGCTCTGGTTCCACGACGGCGCCTGGTGGGCGGTCCAGGTCAAGGAGACCGGCCAGCAGGCGGACGGGGACCCCACCGGGAGCACCATCATCCGGCGGCTCGACCCGGCCACCAACGTGTGGACGGATGCCGCCATCATCGACAACCGCGGCACGGCGAAGGCCGACGTGCTCTCCGAGGGCGGCACCCTGTCGATCGCCCTCCACAAGACCGACCGCGACACCGGCGTGCTCGAGACGAACGCCAGCAACTTCTCGCGCTTCTACCGCTTCACGTACAACGCCGGCGCCAAAACCTACACCAAGGTCGGCTTCACCGTCATGAACAAGTACGAGATGAAGGCGCTCACCGTCGACCGGGCCTCGAACGGCACGCTGTGGGCGGCCTGGACGATGGGCACGGGCCAGGCGGATCCACCGCCCCCAGCCCTCGGCGCCCGCAAGGTCTGGACGCAGAGCTCGGTCGACGACGGCGCCACCTGGTCGGAGCCAGCCCCGATGCTCGACCAGCGAGCCACGGCGACCGAGGAGGACGTCGCGAGCGTCATCGCCTTCGGTGACCGCGTCGGCGTCATGTGGAGCGACCAGTCGGTCAACGACGGGTTCTGGTTCGCCACCCACACCGCCGCACCGGGCGGCGCGTGGACCCCTGCCGAGGACGCGTACGTCGGGCTGAACCGCGGCGACGGTCACCTCAACCTCAAGGAGCACAACGGCGAGGTGTACGCGGCGGTCAAGACCCGCAACGACACCGGGCAGAACCCGCTCATCGTCCTGCTGAAGCGCACGGCCGGGGCGACGGGGCAGTGGAGCAACCGCACGGCCTGGGTGGGGAGCACCAACGTGACCCGGCCGGTCGTGCAGATCGACGCCACCAGCAACGAGGCCAACGTCTTCGTGACCGGTCCCGTCCTGGCTGCGGAGAACGGTGAGCTCGGCGGCGTGATCTACGGGAAGAAGGTCGGCCTGGCGACCGGCACCTT
>DATAGR010000107.1:0-2750 GCA_036263575.1 Aquihabitans sp.
CGATGCCGATCTTGAACGGGCCGAGCTCATCGAGTCGCCGGGATGCAGAACGCTGTCGCTGCGACCGGGCCCGGTGCCCTCCTCATGGTGCCGGTCGCATGGGCGCTCAGCCGGGTGAGGCGCGCCCTCGCACGACGGCCCTGACGGGCCCGCACCCTGGTCGCCGCCTGCTCAGGCGACGGCCTTCGGTCCGCTCAGGGGACGGCCGGTGACACGGCCGCCGTGGAGACGGCGAGCGCGGCGAAGACGAACGCGCCTCGTGCGTCGAGCTCGGTCAGGGACGCGAGGTAGCGGTCGCCTTCCTCGGCCGTGATCGCACCATCGTCGACAGCCGCCTGGACGGCCACGTCGAACGGGCCACCGGAGGCTCGGGCTGCGGCAAGCGACCGGTGCAGCAGCGGCGTGACCCAATTGGCGGTGATGGCCAGGCCCGCCTGCGTGACGAGGTCGCCGAGGCGTCGTCCGACGAGCGGGTTGCGGAAGCGGTTGCGACGGTGCGCCTTGATGCGCTCGAAGACGTCCAGCTCTGAGGTCGACACGATGTGGGAGCCGTGGTCGGGTTCCGACAGCACGACGCGCCCGCCCGGTCGCAGCACCCGAGCCAGTTCGGCGACCACCTGCTGCGGGTCCTCGGTGTGGACGAGCACCGCCCGTGCCCAGCACGCATCGAACGTGCCGGCGGCGAAGGGCAGGTCGTGCCCGTCGGCGACGGCCACCGAGGCCCCCCGCCCCTCGATGCGAGCCTTGCCGGTCTCCGCCATGTTCAGCGACCGATCCACGCCGACGGCGTGGCCTGCCTGGTCGGCGAGCGCCGCCAGGTCGACGCCCGTGCCCGAACCGATCTCGAGGACGCGCTCGTCATGGCCGAGGGCGAGCAGGTCGAGCGCCCGGTCGGCGCCAGCCCGTCGCTGGTGCTCCATCCAGCGGACGAAGTCGCCGGCCCGGTGCGAGCGGTCGAGCTCGTCGAACCGCCCCACGTCGATCAGCGGTACCGCGTCCGGGTTGATGTCAGCCACGCCGAGCCCTCGCTACGGCCGGCCGGCGAAGGTGGCGACGAGGTCGACGGCGTCGTCCGGGCCGGTCACCAGCGCTCGCACCTCGTCGGCCGGGTGGGCGCGGGTGAGGACGTCGGCCGCCTGCTGGGCGGGGCCCAGCACGACTGGGCCGATGGCCCAGTCCCCGTCCGGATCGCTCGGGACGCCAGTGGCGAGGTGGGCGGCCGTCGCCGCGATCTCGATGCCGACGCGCAGGAGCGGCGCGTCGGCGACCGACCCCATCCCGATCGCCCGCGGATCTGCGAGTGGTGCACCCAGCGCTCCAGGTACTCGCGGGCGATGGCCTGCCAGGACGGCGAGGCGCCGGTGGCGCCGAAGAAGCCGACCGGCTCGCCGGGAGCGGACGGATCGACGGCCTCGTAGTAGGAGGCGGTCCAGTCACCGGCGAGGCGGAGCAGCTCGACGAGGAGCTCCGGGCTCAGGAACCTCGCGGCCGCCACCCACCGGTCGTTGAACGTGTCGAGCAGCGTGCGGAAGTCGGTGCCCGGCAGCTCGGCGGCCAGCTGGAACAGGCCGTTCTCGGCGCCGTCACGCTGGCGGCTGAGGAGGCTCAGGTCGTCGCCCAGGACGTGGGTGGCGATGCCCTTCACGTCGTACGCCGGGCACTCGGTCGGGCCGGCCCACGCGCCGGCGTCGAGGCCACCGAGGAGCTCGAGGAAGGCGGCCCGCTCCTGCCGCATGGCGTCGAGCACCACGCCGATCGTTCGCTCGTCGATCACCGCCGGGCCTCCGCCACTCGTCGCGCCATCACGCCTCCGCTCGGCGACAGACGCTGCCGCCACCAGCACCCTGCCACCTCCCAGCCGGCCGCGCACCGGTGCGGCTCAGGAGGCGAGGCGCTCGACGTGGACGACCGCGCACCCGGCGTCGGCCGGACCAACCACGTCCGCGTCGACGCTGGCGCCGGGGGCAAGCGCGTCGACGAAGGCGTGGCCCGTGCGCTCGCCGCCGTCGGCCAGGGCGAAGCGCACGTCGACGATGTAGGTCGATGGCCTCGACGAGCCGTTGGTGATGGCGACCGAGGCGGTCGTGGACGCCGGGTCGTCGGCGCATCCCGTCAGCTGGGCATCGGCCTGGGAAGCCTCCGCTTCGGCGTCGACCCGGCGGCCGAGCTCCTCGGTCTCGGTGATGGCGCAGGCCGCGCCACCGAGCACGACCAACAGGGCGACGGCTCCGGCGGCCACGGCCCCTCGGCGACGACCGGAGGTTCGGTGGTGACGAACGACCGGTGGCGGGGGGAGGAGGTGGGTGGGACGATCGGTGGAGGTCATGGCTGCAGCGTGCAGGCGGCCGATGGTCCGGTCCTGAGCCGGCGCTGAACGACGGCACGGGCGCCGCCCGGGCGGCGGGCGGCCGCAGCCGGAGCCGTCCCCGCCGCTACCGGCTCCAGGGACGGGGTGCGGTGGCCACGAGGGCGGCGCAGCGGTCGCGCAGCTGGGCGGGGTCCTCCTGGTAGAGCCGGCGGGCCTGGCGATGGGCCGGGAGGCAGCCGGCGAGGCGGAGCGCGAGGTCGCGACCGACCCGCCCGGGACCGCTCGTCGCTGCGGCGAGGCGAGCGAGGCGCCGGGCATCGGACTGCACCTGGGTGACGGCCGGTCGACGCCGGGCCTCGTAGGCCTCGAGCGACGAGGCGATCGTGCGGTCGCACGCCAGCTCCATCGCCAGGACGGCGGCGTCGACGAGCGCGCTGTTCGC
>DATAGR010000108.1:0-1758 GCA_036263575.1 Aquihabitans sp.
TGGCGCTCCCCGCCGACGACGACGGCCGCGCCGTGCCCGACTTGGTGCGCGACCTGGCGGCGCTCGGCGCCCGCGTGCACGCGGTGGAACCGGCCCGGATCAGCCTCGAGGAGCGCCTGCTGGGGATCCTCCGGGCCGGCGAGGACGAGCGGAGCGGCTCGTGACGACCGGCAGGACCGTCCTCACCATCGCCGCCCTGACGCTGCGCGAGGCCTCGCGCCGCCGGGTGGTGCTCGCCCTCGTGGGCCTCACCGTCACCCTGCTGCTGCTGAGCGGCTGGGGCTTCTCCCGCCTGGCCGCCGACGCCGGCTCCAGCACGATGACCAGCGGCGAGGCGCGGCTGACGGCCTCCATCGTCCTCAACCTGGTGATGTTCGGCTTCAGCCTGATCGCCGCCCTCGGCACCGCCTTCCTGGCCGGCCCCACCCTGGCCGGCGAGACGGAGTCGGGCATCGCCCTCGCCGTCCTGGCCCGCCCGATCCGCCGGTCGGCCTTCCTCCTCGGGAAGTGGCTCGGTCTCGTCGCCTTCGGCAGCGGGTTCGTGGTGCTGGCCGGGCTGGCGCAGCTCGTGGTCGTGCAGGTGACGATGGACTACTGGCCGCCGGACCCGTGGGTGGCGCTCGCCCACCTGGCGGCGCAGACCCTCGTGCTCCTGACCCTGGCGGTGCTGCTGTCGACCGCGGTGTCGCCGATGGCGTCGGGCGTCGTGGCGGTCGGGCTGTTCGGCGCCACGTGGATCGCCGGCGTCGTCGGTGCCATCGGCGCCTCCCTCGACAACGACGCGGTGGCTCGGGTCGGGACCACCTCTCGCATGCTCCTGCCGACCGACGGCCTGTGGCGCGGCGCCATGCACGGGTTCCAGGACCCGACGGCCCTCGTCGAGATGGGCGGCTCCGACGCCGAGGCCTTCCCCTTCCTGAGCCGCTCGCCGCCCACCCCCGCCTACCTCACGTGGGCCGTCGTCTGGGTCGTCCTGGTCTGGGTGCTGGCCGCCAGCTCCTTCTCCCGCAAGGAGCTGTGACCGGGGGTCGACAGCAGGCGGAGGGTGCGGACGCAGGCGAGCGCCCAGGCCACGGCGAAGGCCAGGAGCAGCGCCGCCGACACCCATGCCGCGCGCCAGGTGTCCTCCCCGAGGAACCACACGGGGCCCTCGGTCCCCACGGCGTAGCGCCGGGCCACCACGTAGGCGGCGCCGACCTGCACGGTGCACGTCACCACGACCAGTGCGGCGAGCCAGGAGCGGTCACGGCGGCGGACGCCGATCGCCCCGGCCGCGACCACGGCCACCAGCACCGTCGCCGGCAGTTGGTAGCGGCCGTTCCACCGGGCGCCGACCGGCGCGATGGCCATGGCCTGGGCCACGACCGGGACGGCCAGCGTCGCACCCACCGCCGCCAGGATCGCCAGCCGCTGGCGCGCCGAGCCCCGGGCCAGGCCGACGACGACGAGCAGGAGGACCGTGGCGAGCCACGGCTGCCACAGGCCGCTGGGCAGCGGTGCGTCGCCCTCGCCGAACACGCCGATGCTCTGGTGGGTGAACGGCGCCGTCTCGCCGATCGAGGTCGCCACCGACTCGCGGGTGAGCGCCTCGCCGACCCCCGACGAGATCCGCCACGCCCAGCCGACGGCGAGCGCCACCGCCGCGGCGACGATGGCGACGGCGGCACCGACGCCCGGCACCTCGCGGAGGCGGGGCCGGGTGCGGGGGTCGGCGGCCAGCCACGGGAGGGCGACGGCGAGGAGGGCGAACGCGAGCGA
>DATAGR010000109.1:0-3009 GCA_036263575.1 Aquihabitans sp.
CGCCCACGACCAGCGCGACTTCGACTTCGCCCGCGCCTTCGACCTGCCGATCACCGCCGTGGTGGCGCCCGACGACGCCTGGCTCGACCGCCACGAGCTCGCACCGGGGGCGACCACCGACACCTGGCCCGAGGCCTACACCGGCGACGGCACGGCCATCGCCTCGGCCAACGCGGAGGTCAGCCTCGACGGCCTGCCCGTCGCCGAGGCCAAGGCCGTCATCACCGCCTGGCTGGAGCAGCAGGGGGCGGGCGAGGGCACCACGCAGTTCAAGCTGCGCGACTGGCTGTTCAGCCGCCAGCGCTACTGGGGCGAGCCCTTCCCCATCGTGTTCGGCGACGACGGCGAGCCGCGGGCGCTGCCCGAGTCGGCGCTGCCGCTGGAGCTGCCGCCCATGGAGGACTTCTCCCCGAAGACCTCCGACGACGAGGACTCGGAGCCCGAGCCCCCGCTGGGCCGGGTCACGGACTGGACCCGGGTGCGGATCGACCTGGGCGACGGCGAGGGCGAGCAGGCCTACCGGCGCGAGGTCAACACCATGCCGAACTGGGCCGGCTCGTGCTGGTACGAGCTGCGCTACCTCGACCCCCGCAACGGCGAGGCGTTCGTCGACCCCGCCAACGAGGCGTACTGGATGGGCCCTCGCGAGCCGGGCGACTGCGGCGGCGTCGACCTCTACGTCGGCGGCGTGGAGCACGCCGTCCTGCACCTCCTCTACGCCCGGTTCTGGCACAAGGTGCTGTTCGACCTGGGCCACCTCACCTCGTCCGAGCCGTTCCGGCGCCTGTTCAACCAGGGGATGATCCAGGCCCACGCGTACGTCGACGAGCGCGGCTTCTACGTCGAGGCGTCGGAGGTGGTCGAGCGCGACGGGCGCTGGTACCACGACGGCGCCGACGTCCGACGCGAACTCGGGAAGATGGGCAAGTCCCTCAAGAACGCGGTGGCGCCCGACGACATGTGCGAGCGCTACGGCGCCGACACCCTGCGCCTCTACGAGATGTTCAGCGGCCCGCTCGACCAGAGCCGCCCGTGGGACACCACGGCCGTGGTCGGGATGTACCGGCTCCTGCAGCGGGTCTGGCGGGTCTTCGTCGACGAGGACTCGGGCGAGCTGCGCGTCGCCGACGGCGCCCCCGCCGACGAGACGAGCCGGGCCCTGCACCGCACCATCGCCTCGGTCCACGAGGGCATGCAGACCCTCCGCTTCAACACCTCGATCGCCCGCATCACCGAGCTGACCAACCACCTCACCTCTGCGTACCCCGACGGCGGCGTGCCGCGCTCGGTGGCCGAGCCCCTTGTGCTGCTGCTCGGGCCCCTGGCCCCGCACGTCGCCGAGGAGCTGTGGGCCCGCCTGGGCCACCCCGACTCGCTCGCCCACCAGGCGTATCCGACCGCGGACGACCGCTGGCTCGTCGACGACACCGTCGAGATCCCCGTGCAGGTCAACGGCAAGGTGCGCAGCCGGATCACGGTCGCCGCCGACGCCGACCGCGCCGCGCTGGAGGCCGCGGCGCGCGCCGACGACAAGGTGGTCGCGCTGCTCGACGGGGCCACGGTCCGCAAGGTCGTCGTGGTCCCCGGCAAGCTCGTCAACTTCGTGGTGGGCTGACCTCGCCGACCGAGATCGCGAACCGGAACCGGGCTGGCCCCTCGACCCACATCGGGAAGTTCGTGCCCCAGCAGTTGTCGTGGAGCAGGACGTGGAAGCCGCCCGCGAGGTCGGGGACGGGCGGGTCGGCGTCGAGGAGCCCCGGACGACCGGGCGCCACCAGCGGCGCATCGACGGTCCGGATCGCCAGCCGCCCGTCCGGGCCGTCGTAGGCCATGCCCGCGCCCACGGCGTGCAGCGCCCGGCCACCGCGCCGCACGACGTCGAGCGGTGACACCGCCTGCCCCAGCTTGTCGATCGTCCACCGCTCGGGTTCGGCGACGAGCGGCGTGAAGGAGCACCACGTGGCCTCGGGCAGGCGGTTGGCGGGCTTGTCCTCCCACCAGAGGTCGAGCTCGAGCTCGTCCGACGCCGTGCTCCACGTCCAGCGCGACCAGACCTCCGCCGGAGCCCCGAGCGCCTCGGACGCCTCGCCCGTGCACGCGCCCCGCACCAGCAGCGTGTGCCAGGCGCCCCCCTGCTGCGACGCGTGCCAGCAGCCGGTGGGCACGGGGTGCCAGCGGCCCGAGCGGGCGCCGGCCGCGTCGATCCCGGGCTTGGTGTTGTCCCACCGGGCCCACCCCTCGTCCTCCGCGCTCGGTGTGAGGCCGGCGAAGAACCGCTCGTAGTCGCGCTCGTCGAACGACTGGTACGAGAAGGCGCCCAGCAGGTGGTCCGGGTCGGCCAGGGCCCGGCCGCTGCCGGTCCGCGTCGCCTCGGCGAGCGCACCCGTCGCCGGGTCGACGGCGACGCGCCACCCGGCGCCCGTCACGGGCCGGCCGGCCTCGACCGGCGTGAAGCCGCCGCTCGGCACCCCGTCCGGCCCCATCGGCCACCGCGGCACGGCGGCGGCCACCCGGTCGACCCGTCCCACGGCGGCGGCGCCGGCGGGCAGGGCGGCGTCCGGGCCGGCGGCGGTCGGGTTCGCGTCGGCGGTGGCGAGGGCGTCGGCGGCTCGGTCGACGTACGCCCGCTGCTCGGCCCACGACCCCTCGAACCGCACCGCCTCGGGCGTGGCGCGCAGCGCGGCCAGGCCGGCCCGGTCCCAGCGCACGTCGTCGGGGAGCCAGACCTTCTGGTCCAGGCCCCACGTGTGCTCGGCGGCCAGCAGGAGGTGCCGGTCGACCGCGGCACGGGCGTCGCCAGGTGGCAGGTGCCGGCGTGCACGCAGGACCTCGCGGAAGGCGGCGACCTTCACCGGGTCGCTCCCCGCCCCGAAGATCCAGGGATCGCCGATCTCGGCGGTGACCACCGGCAGGTCGCCGACGGCACCGCTGGCGCCGAGGGCGAGCGCGAAGGCCTCCAGCGTGGAGGCTCGCACCTCGGCACCGGGGTGCTGCGCCGCCAGCTCGGCG
>DATAGR010000110.1:0-1535 GCA_036263575.1 Aquihabitans sp.
AACCCCGAGTTCCTGCGCGAGGGCTCGGCGGTGCACGACTTCCTCAACCCCGACCGCGTGGTCATCGGCGCCGAGGACCAGGGCGCAGCCATCCGCGTCGCCGGGCTCTACCTCGGCCTCGCCGCCCCGCTGCAGGTCACCGACCCCGCGTCGGCCGAGACCATCAAGTACGCCTCGAACGCCTTCCTCGCAACCAAGATCAGCTTCGTCAACGCCATCGCCGCGGTGTGCGAGGCGGTCGGCGCCGACGTCAACGACGTCGTGCTGGGCATGGGCTACGACAAGCGCATCGGCAACGCCTTCCTGCGCCCCGGCCCGGGCTGGGGCGGCAGCTGCTTCCCGAAGGACTCCCACGCCCTGGTGAAGATCGCCGAGGACGCCGGCTACGACTTCGGCCTCCTCAAGGGCGTCATCGACGTCAACGAGGACCAGTTCGACCGGGTGGCCGACAAGATCGAGCGCACCGCCGGCGGGTCGGTCGACGGCAAGGTCATCGCCGTCTGGGGGCTCACCTTCAAGGCCCGCACCGACGACCTCCGCGACTCGCCGTCGCTCGAGATCATCCGCCGCCTCTGCGAGCGCGGCGCCCGGGTGCAGGCCTACGACCCGTCGTCGCCCGCCGCCGACGACCCCCGCCTGCAGGGCATCCAGGTCGAGGCCGACCCCTACGCCGCCGTCGCCGGCGCCGAGGTGCTCGCCATCCTCACCGAGTGGGACGAGTTCAAGTGGCTCGACTTCGACAAGGTGGCCGAGGGCATGGCGGCCAAGCGAGTGGTCGACGGCCGCAACCTGGTCGACCGCAGCGGCCTCCGTCGTCGCGGGTTCACCTACGAGGGCATCGGCCGGGCCTGATGGGCCGCATCGTCGTCACCGGCGGCGCCGGCTTCCTGGGCTCGCACCTCTGCCACCGCCTGCTCGACCGCGGCGACGAGGTCGTCTGCCTCGACAACCTGATCACCGGCTCGCTGTCGAACATCGCCGAGCTCTTCGGCCGGCGCGGCTTCCAGTTCGTCGAGCACGACGTCAGCACCTACGTCTGGGTGCCGGGCGACGTCGACGCCGTCCTGCACTTCGCCAGCCCGGCGTCGCCGATCGACTTCGAGCGCATCCCGATCCAGATCCTGAAGGTGGGCAGCCTCGGCACCCACAACGCGCTCGGCCTGGCCAAGGCCAAGGGGGCGCGCTTCTTCCTCGCCTCCACCAGCGAGGTCTACGGCGACCCGCAGGTCCACCCGCAGCCCGAGAGCTACTGGGGCCACGTCAACCCGATCGGCCCGCGCGGCGTCTACGACGAGGCCAAGCGCTTCGCCGAGGCCATGACCATGGCGTACCAGCGCTACCACGGCCTCGACGTGCGGATCGTGCGCATCTTCAACACCTACGGGCCCCGGATGCGCCCCGACGACGGCCGGGCGGTGTCGAACTTCATCGTGCAGGCGCTGCAGGGCAAGCCGATCACCATCTACGGCGACGGCACCCAGACCCGGAGCTTCTGCTACGTCGACGACGAGGTGCGGGGCTTCCTCGCCCTGCTC
>DATAGR010000111.1:0-1920 GCA_036263575.1 Aquihabitans sp.
AACATCGCGTCGTTCCAGCGCCTGCTGCGGCCGATCACCGACAAGCTCGACGCGTCGGTCGCCGCCAGCCCGCTCGCCCCCGTGGCCAGCCGGGTGGCCGGTGCCGAGGTCGGCATGATCCTCGGCTGGATGTCCAGCCGGGTCCTCGGCCAGTACGACCTCCTGGTCGTCGAGGACGAGGACCCCGAGGACCAGGACATCGTGTACTACGTCGGTCCCAACGTGCTCGGGCTGGAGAAGCGCTTCGCCTTCCCGCCGCGGGAGTTCCGCCACTGGCTGGCGCTGCACGAGGTCACCCACCGGGCCCAGTTCACCGGCATCCCCTGGATGCGCGGCCACTTCCTCGGCCTCGTGCAGGAGACCGTCGGCTCGGTCGACCCCGACCCCAAGCGCCTCACCGAGGCCCTGGGGCGGGCCGCCGCCGAGATCCGCTCGGGCCGCAACCCGCTCGACGACGGCGGCGTGATGGCCGTGCTGGCCACGCCCGAGCAGCGCGCCGTGCTCGACCAGGTGGCCGGCCTCATGAGCCTGCTCGAGGGCCACGGCGACGTCACCATGGACCGCGCCGGCGCCGACCAGATCCCGAGCGCCGGACGCTTCGGCCAGGTCCTGCGCCAGCGGCGCCAGCAGGCCAACCCGGCGGCCAAGCTGCTCCAGAAGGTCATCGGCCTCGACGCCAAGATGAAGCAGTACGAGCAGGGCGAGGCGTTCATCGCCTGCGTCGAGCGCCACGGCGGCACCGAGCTCCTCGACGTGGCGTGGGTCGACCCTGCGAACCTGCCGAGCATCGCCGAGATCCGCGACCCCGACGCGTGGATCGCCCGGGTCGCGCCCGACGTGGCCGCCTGAGCGCTGCCGGCGCCGTGCCCCAGCCGGTCGACCCGATGCCCCGGGTCGCCCCGGAGGCCCGGGCCCTCCTCGCCCGCTGCCCCTTCCCGGCGGGCGGCACCGAGGTCACGTGCGCCGTCTCGGGGGGCGCCGACTCGGTCGCGCTGCTCGTCCTGGCGGTGGCGGCCGGCTGTCGGGTCACGGCCGTGCACGTGGACCACGGCCTCCGTGACGGCTCGGCCGGCGAGGCCGCCGTCGTGGGCGCCGCCGCCGAGGCCGTCGGCGCCCGGTGGCGCTCGACCGCCGTCGAGGTCGCCCCGGGCCCGAACCTCGAGGAGCGGGCGCGCCAGGCGCGCTACGCGGCGCTGCCCGCCGACGTCCTGACCGGCCACACCGCCGACGACCGGGCCGAGACCATGGTCCTGCACCTGCTGCGCGGCGCCGGGCCGGCCGGCATGGCCGGGATCCGCCGCAGCGCCCGCCGCCCGCTCCTCGACCTGCGCCGGCACGAGACCGAGGCCCTGTGCGCCGCGCTGGGCCTGGCCGTGGTCGACGACCCGTCGAACCGCGACCCTCGCTTCCGCCGCAACCGGGTCCGCCACGAGGTCCTGCCGTTGCTGGCCGACGTCGGTGGGCGGGACCCGGTGCCGGTGCTGGTGCGCCAGGCCGACCTCTTCGCAGCGCTGGACGACGAGCTGGGCGGGGCGGCGGCCCGTCTCGACCCGACCGTCGCCGCCGACCTCGCCGCCGCGCCACCGGCGGTGGCCGGCGCAGCGGTGCGCGCGTGGCTCCTCGCCGCGGGCGTCGGCGACGGCCACCCGGTCGACGCCGCGTCGGTGGGCCGGGTCCTGGCCGTGGCCCGCCTCGAGCACGTGGCGACCGAGGTCGCCGGTGGCTGGCGGGTGGCCCGATCGGGTGGCCGGCTGGCCGTCGGTCGCGGTAGCCCGTGCAAGGATGCCGCCCATGGCTGACGTTGCCGTCCCCTACGCCGACGACCCGAGCATCGGCGAGGTCATCGTGGGCACCGACGCCCTGGCGTCGCGCATCGCCGAGCTGGGCGCCACCATCACCGCCGACTACCAGGGCCGGGCG
>DATAGR010000112.1:0-6716 GCA_036263575.1 Aquihabitans sp.
TCCTGCCCCCGCGGCTGCGATCGCCAGCACCGCCCACCACGACGCGTGGCCGGCGGACGCCAGGGCGGCCGCCGCGATGAGCAGCGCCGCCACGCGGGCCGGCAGCCGCCGGGCGCCGACCAGCTGCGAGGCGACGGCGCCGCCCGCTCCGGCGAACAGGCCGGTGAGGGCGAGCGCCACGTGCCAGCGTTCGATGTCGGTCCTCCGAGCGTCCTGGCCGGGCGGGCCGGAGCCTAGGCTCCGACCTCCATGTGTGGCATCGCCGGGTTCTGGTCCCGAGGTCGGGTCGCCGATCCCGTCGGGCAGCTGCGGGCCATGACCGACCAGGTGGCCCGACGCGGCCCCGACGCCGTCGGGTCGTGGCTCGACCAGGACCTGGGCCTGGCGCTCGGACACCGCCGCCTCGCAGTCGTGGGGCTCGGGGAGGAGGGTGCCCAACCGATGGCCAGCCGCTCCGGGCGGTGGGTGGTGACCTACAACGGCGAGATCTACAACGCCGAGGCGCTCGCCCGGCGGCTGGCGGTGGACGGCTCGAGCGTCCGGGGCGGGTCCGACACCGAGGTCCTGGTCGAGGCCCTGGATCGGTGGGGACTCGCGGACACGCTCGAGGCGCTCGACGGCATGTTCGCCTTCGCGGCGTGGGACCGCGAGGACCGCCGGCTCGTGCTCGCCCGGGACCGCATGGGCGAGAAGCCGCTGGTCTACGGCCGCGTCGGCGGCAGCTTCGCCTTCGCCTCGACCGTGGGGGCGCTGCGCACGCTCCCCGGCTTCGACGGCGCGGTCGACCCCGCTGCCGTCGCCCTCTACCTGCGGTTCAAGTACGTCCCTGCGCCGTGGACCATCCACCCCGGGATCGCCAAGCTGCCGCCCGGCCACTGGCTCGAGGTCGGCCCCGACGGCCCGGTGGGGGAGCCGGTCGCCTACTGGTCCTACGCCGACGTCGTGGCCGCCGCCGCCGACGACCCGCTCCCGGACGACCAGGCGTCCCTCGACCGGCTCGACGAGGTCCTGTCGTCGGCCGTGGCCGCCCAGCTGCGCGCCGACGTGCCGCTCGGGGCGTTCCTGTCCGGCGGGATCGACTCGTCGGTCGTGGCCACGCTCGCCGCCGAGCAGCTCGACCGCCCGTTGCGCAGCTTCACCATCGGCAGCCCCGACGCCGACCACGACGAGCGCTCGCAGGCGCGGCTGATCGCCGAGCGGCTCGGCGCCACCCACACCGAGCTGGTCGTCACCCCGACCGAGGCGCTGGCCGAGGTGCCGCACCTGCCGTCGATGTGGGACGAGCCGTTCGGCGACTCGTCGCAGCTGCCGACCCACCTGGTGGCGCGCCTCGCACGCGAGCACGTGACGGTGGCGCTCTCCGGCGACGGCGGCGACGAGGTCTTCGGCGGCTACAACCGCCACGTGTGGCTGCCGCGGACGTGGGCGCGCATCGGGGGCGTGCCCCACGTGGCCCGGCGTGGCGCGGCGGCGGCGCTCGCCCGCCCCGCCCCGGCGACCTGGGACCGGGCCGCCCGTGCGCTCCCCGCGAGTCGGCGGCCCCGGCTGGCGGGCCTCAAGGCGGAGAAGATGGCCGGCGTCCTCGCCGCCGCCGACGAGGCCGAGGCCTACGGGCGCCTGGTCTCGCACTGGCAGCGCCCCACCGAGCTGGTGCCCGGCGCCACGGAGCCCACGACCCTCGCCCATCGGCGGGCGGCGTGGCCGGCCGCCCGGTCGCTCGCCGAGGAGCTGATGGCCGTCGACGCGCTCACCTACCTGCCCGACGACATCCTGGTGAAGGTCGACCGGGCCACCATGGCCCACGGGTTGGAGGCCCGGGTGCCGCTCCTCGCCCGTCCGGTGGTCGAGCTCGCCGCCCGCCTCCCGCTGTCGATGAAGATCCGCGGCGGCGAGGGCAAGTGGGCGCTGCGCGAGCTCCTGGCCCGGCGCCACCCGCGCTCGCTGTTCGAACGGCCGAAGAGCGGCTTCGGCGTGCCGATCGCGTCGTGGCTGCGGGGCGAGCTCCGCCCGTGGGCGGAGTCGATGCTGTCGGTCGAGGAGCTGGGTGCGTCCGGCCTCCTCGATCCCGTGCCGGTGCGGGCGGCGTGGGACGAGCACCTGGCCGGGCGACGGGACCGGTCCTACGAGCTGTGGGACGTCCTGATGCTCCAGGGCTGGTTGCGGGAGCAGCGCCGTGCCGTCCACGCCTGACGGCCCGGTGCCGGCGCCACCCCACGTCCTCGTCCTGACCAAGGGCCTCGGGCTGGGCGGCGCCGAGCGCCTCCTGGTCGAGCAGGCGACGGCGGCGTCGGACGTCCGCTTCACGGTCGGCTACGTCCGCCCCGACAAGACCCACTTCGTCGACGCGCTCCGTGCGGCCGACCGCGAGGTCGTGGCCCTGGGTGGACGACGCCTGCCGTGGCCCCTCGCGCTGGCGGTCGCCCTGCGGCGCACCCGGCCCGACGTCGTCCACGTCCACGCGCCGCTCGTCGCCGCGGTGGCACGGGTCCTCGTGCGCGCCGGCGTCGCCGGGAGGCGCGCCGGGGTCGTCTCCACCGAGCACAACGTCTGGTCGGCCTACCGGTGGCCGACCAGAATCGCCAACGCGGTGACGATGCCGCTCGACCACCGCACCTGGGCCGTCTCCGAGGAGGCCCGGGCCTCCGTGCGCCCGGCGTGGCTCCGGCGCCGCGTCGAGGTCCTGCGCCACGGCATCGACCTCGCCGCGGTCCGGGACGCGGCCCGCGCCGAGCCGTCGCCGCCGGTGCCCCGCCCCGGGCCCGGACCCGACGGCGCCGACCGGCCCCGGTTCACGTTCGTCCACGTCGCGAACCACCGGCCGGAGAAGGCCCACGGGGTGCTGCTCGACGCGTTCGCCCTCGCCGCGGCGGCGGACCCCGACCTCCACCTCTGGCTCGTCGGCCAGGGGCTCGACGACCCGCAGCTCGGCCGCTCGATCGCCGCCAACGCAGGCGCCGCCCGGATCACCGTCCTCGGCTACCGCGCCGATGCCCCGTCGCTGCTGGCCCGGGCCGACGCCCTCGTCCTGAGCTCCGACCACGAGGGCCTGCCGGTGGCGGTGATGGAGGCCCTCGCGCTGGGTCGCCCGGTGGTGTCGACCGCGGTGGGCGGGGTGCCCGAGGCGGTGCGCCACGACGTCGAGGGCCTGCTCGTGCCGCGGCGCGATCCGTCCGCGCTGGCGGACGCCATGGTCGCCCTCCACCGCGAGCCGGAGCGTCGGCACCGCCTCGCCACCGCCGCGGCGGTGCGCGCCGACGCCTTCCGGGCGACGGGAGCGCACCGCGCCCAGGCCGACACCTACCGGCGCCTCGCGGGGCGCTGAGCGGCGCACCGGGGCACCGGCGACGTGCGGGCCGCGACCGCGTTCTCGTGCTCAGCTCGCCGCCGCGACCACCCGGGCGATCTCGCGGCGGTCGTCGTCGGTGAGGCGCAGGTGGAACGGCAGCGAGAGGATGTCGGCGGCGACCTCGTCGGTCACGGGGAGGACCGGATCGGGGGACCCGGCGAAGATCGGCTGGCGGTGGGCGGGTGGGAAGTAGACGCGCGACTCGATGCCGGCCTCGGCCAGGGCCGCGGCCACGGCGTCGCGTCGCCCGCCGGCGATGCGCACGGTGTAGAGCATGAACGGGTGCACCCGGTCGGCGCGCACGGCGAGCGGCTCGACCCCGGGGACCGCCGCGAGCAGCTCGGCCATGGCTGTCGCGTTCGCCGCCTTGGCGGCGAGGATGGCGTCGAGCCGGTCCAGCTGGCACGTGCCGACCGCCGACTGCAGCTCGCTCAGCCGCCAGTTGTAGCCGAGCACGTCGTGGCGGTAGGGCTGCGACATGCCGTGGTTGCGCAGGAGCCGCATGCGGTGCACGAGCTCCTCGTCGCTCGAGGTGACCACCGCGCCCTCGCCGGTGGTGACGTTCTTGGTGGGGGTGAAGCTGAACATCGCCGCCGCGCCCCACGAACCGGCGGGCCGGCCGGCGCAGGTGGCGCCGTGCGCCTGCGCCGCGTCCTCGAGCAGCAGGATGCCGTGGGCGGCGGCGAGGTCGGCGAAGGCGGGGAGGTCGACCGGTTGGCCGGCGTAGTGGACGGGGACCACCGCCCTGGTGCGGTCGGTGATCCGGCGCTCGGCGTCGGCGACGTCGAGGTTCAGGGTGTCGGGCTCGACGTCCGCGAAGACCGGGGTGGCGCCGACGTGGAGCACGGCGGTGGCCGTGGCGATGAACGTCAGCGACGGCACGACGACCTCGTCGCCCGGACCGATCCCCGCGGCGAGCAGCATGCCGGCGAGGGCGACGGTCCCGTTGGCGAACGCGACGGCGTGGTCGGTGCCGTGGCGCTCGGCCATGGCGGCCTCGAACCGCCGGGTCCAGGGGCCGTTCGTCAGCACGCCCGACGCCAGGACCGCCTCCACCGCCGCCAGCTCCTCGGGTCCGGTGATCGGCGAGGCCAGGCGGATCCGCGGCTCGGGGCCCTGCGGCCCGCCGCCGCCGGCCGAGGCCAGCGGGTCGTAGCGGCTGCCCGCGGCGGTGGTCACGAGCCGCCCTCGCGGGCCGCACCGGTGAACTCCGGCATGGTGGCGTGGCCGTCGGCGGTCACGCCTCGACGACCCGCCACCGCGCCCACCGTGCGGGCCAGGATCGCCAGGTCGCCCGGCACCGTCCACGTGTCCACGTAGCGGACATCGAGCTCGAGCCGGTCGTCCCAGGACGTCGCGTTGCGGCCCTCGACCTGCGCGAGGCCGGTGAGGCCGGGGCGCACCTCGTGGCGACGGGCCTGGCGCTCGGAGTAGCGGTCGAGGTAGGGCACGAGCAGCGGCCGTGGCCCCACGAGGCTCATGTCGCCCCGCATCACGTTCCAGAGCTCGGGGAGCTCGTCGAGGCTGGTCGACCGGAGGAACGCGCCGAGCGGGGTGAGTCGCCCCGCGTCGTCGCCCGGCCCCTCGACCATGGTCCGGAACTTGACCACGGTGAACACCTCGCCGTGGCGACCGGTGCGCGGCTGGCGGAAGAGGACCGGTCGTCCCATCGTGGCCCGCACCGCGACGGCCACCACGGCCATGACGGGCGCGGCGACGACGAGGCCCACGCCCGCGCCGACGATGTCGATCGCTCGCTTGACCGCCGGGGAGCGCACGCCCGCACCCGGCTCAGGCCGCGGAGCCGACGCGGTCCGTGGCGTGCTGCTTGAGGCGCTTGTAGTCGACCTTGCCGTTGGGCGCGCGGCCGATCGTGTCGACCTGCAGCACGCGCTTGGGCGCCTTGTAGGCCGCCAGCTTGCCCTTGACGTGGGCGATGAGGGCCTCCTCGTCGAGGGTGGCGCCGGGGGCCAGCTCCACGACGGCGGTGACCGCCTCACCGAACTTGTCGTCGGGGACGCCCACGGCGACGGCGTCGCGGACCAGCTCGTGGGTCTTCAGGACCTCTTCGACCTCCTCGGGGAAGACCTTCTCGCCGCCGGTGTTGATGCACACCGAACCGCGACCGAGCAGCGTGATGGTGCCGTCGGCCTCCACCGTGGCGAAGTCCCCAGGCACGGAGTAGCGCTTGCCCTCGACCGTGAGGAACGTCGCCGCCGACTTCTCCGGGTCCTTGTAGTAGCCGATGGGCTGGTGGCCGCCCACTGCGACCCGACCGATCTCGCCCGATCCGGGCTCGACCTCGCGGAGGTCATCGGTGAAGACCTTGGTCCGCTCGCCGACGCTGAAGCGCGCCGTGGCGGCGTCGACGCCGGCGGCCGACACCGACTGGCCCATGCCGACGGCCTCGGACGAGCTGAACGAGTCCACGATCATCACCTGCGGCAGGTGGCGGATGAGGCCCTGCTTGGAGGCCTCGGAGAACATGACGCCCGACGACGAGATCACGACCAGGCTGGAGAGGTCCCATCGATCGGGCTCGGCGTCGAGGACGCGCAGCATGGGCTTGGCGAAGGCGTCGCCGACGATCGCGGTGGTGTTGCCCTTGCGCCGCTCGATCGTGTCGAACAGCTCCTCGACGTCGAGCTGGCGGCCCTGGAGCGTCACCACGCACCCGCCGCCGGACAGCGCGATCAGCTGGGTCATGCAGCCGGTGCCGTGCATGAGCGGGCACGCCGGCACGCTGACGAGCCCGGGGCCGGTGACCAGCTCGCGCGTGGCGTCGTAGTCGACCGGGTCCTGCCCGTACCGGGGGTTGGTGCCGAGGGCGATGATGTTGCGGATCAGGTCGTCCTGGCGCCACATCACGCCCTTGGGCATGCCGGTGGTGCCGCCCGTGTAGAGCATGTAGAGGTGGTCGCCGCTGCGACCCCACGGCGCCTCGACCCGGTCGGGGTAGGCGGTCGCCGTGGTCTCGTAGGGGATGGCCCAGTGCGGGCACGGCCCGGAGCCGTCGTCCACCCAGAGCCAGGTCCGCACCCGCGGGACCCGGTCGCGGATCCGCTCGATGTTCTCGACGAACGTGCCGTGGAAGACGACGGCGACGGCGTCGGCGTTGTCCCACAGGTAGACGAGCTCGTCGTCGGCGTAGCGGTAGTTCGTGTTGACCGGGACGAGGCCGGCCTTCCACGCCGCGAACATGGACTCCATGTAGGCGGGGTCGTTGTAGAGGTACTGGGCCACCTTGTCCTGCTCGACCACGCCGGACTCGAGCAGGGCGTGGGCGACGCCGTTGGCCCGCTCGTCGAACTCCTTCCAGGTGTACCGGCGGTCCCCCTGGACCTGCGCCTGGGCGTCGGGGATCTGCTCG
>DATAGR010000113.1:0-2203 GCA_036263575.1 Aquihabitans sp.
ATCTGGGAGGGCGTCTCCAGCGCCACGACCCGCTCGCGACCGATCATCAACACGCGCGACGAGCCCCACGCCGACGCCGAGCGCTACCGCCGCCTCCACGTCATCGTGGGCGACTCCAACATGAGCGAGCACGCCACGTTCCTGAAGGTCGGCGCCACCAGCCTCCTCCTCCGGATGCTGGAGGAGCCGAACGTCGTCCTCCGGGACATGACCCTCGAGAACCCGATCCGCGCCATCCGCGAGATCAGCCACGACATCACCTGCACCCGGCGGGTGCGGCTGGCCAACGGCCGCGAGGTGTCGGCGCTCGACATCCAGAGCGAGTACCTCCAGCGGGCCATCCGCTACGGCGAGACCCGCGGCCTCAGCCCCGAGGAGAAGATGGCCCTCGACGCCTGGGAGCGGGCGCTGACCGCCATCGAGGACGACCCGCTGTCGCTCGGGCGGGAGTGCGACTGGGTCATCAAGCACAACCTCATCGAGCAGTACCGCGAGCGCCACGACCTCACGCTGGCCGACCCGCGCGTCGCCCTGGTCGACCTCCAGTACCACGACATCAACCGCGACCGCGGCCTCTTCTACCGGCTCCAGCAGCGCGGCATGGTCGACCGCGTGTGCGACGACCACGAGATCGACGTCGCCACCGACCAGCCCCCGCAGACCACGCGCGCCCGCCTGCGCGGCGAGTTCATCCGGACCGCCAAGGAGAAGAAGCGGGACTACACGGTCGACTGGGTGCACCTGAAGCTCAACGACCAGGCCCAGCGCACGGTCCTCTGCAAGGACCCGTTCAAGGCCCACGACGAGCGGGTCGAGAAGCTCATCGCCTCCCTGTGAGGCCCCGCTAGTGCCGGCGTACCGGCAGGCACGGGTGGCCACCGTGCTCCAGGAGCGACCCGGCCTCTGCCGGGTGGCGCTCGACGGCGGCGACCTCGCCTACGCGCTCACCGCCCTCACCGGGCCGGTCGACGTGGGCGACGAGGTGGTGGTCAACACGACAGCGGTCGACCGCGACCTCGGCAGCGGCGGCTGGCACGTCGTGCACTGGAACCTGACCCGGGGGCCGTGGGCGGCGCCGGGCCCGGGGCACCTGGTGAAGCTGCGCTACACCAGCCTCCAGGCCGACACCGGGGCGGGGGAGGAGCACGACCCCGAGGTCCCCGCCGGCCTCGACGGCACCCCCGTCGTGGTCGCCGGCGTCCACAGCCAGCTCCCGGTGGTCGCCGCGGCCATCGCCGCCGAGCGGCCGGGCACCCGGGTCGTCCACGTGATGACCGACGGCGGCGCCCTGCCCCTGGCGCTCAGCGACCACGTCGCCTGCCTCACCGACCTCGGGCTGCTCGCCGGCACCGTCACCGCCGGGCACGCCTTCGGCGGCGACATCGAGGCCCTCAACATCGCATCGGCCCTGGCCCTGGCCCGGCACCGCCTCGACGCCGAGGTCGTGGTCGTCGCCATGGGCCCGGGCGGGGCGGGCACGGCCAGCCGACTGGGCTTCAGCGCCCTCGAGGTCGCGCCGGCGCTGGACGCCGCAGCCTGGCTCGGCGGCCGGCCGATCGCCTGCCTGCGGTGCTCGGGCGCCGATCCGCGGTCCCGGCACCAGGGCATCAGCCACCACTCGCGCACGGCGCTCGACGCCGTCCGGAGCGAGGTCGACGTGGCGGTGCCACCGGCGCTCGACGCCCCCGCCGGCGGCCGCCACCGGTGGGTGCCGGTCGACCCCGGCGACCCGGCAGCGCTCCTGGCCGCGGCCGGCCTGACCGTCACCTCCATGGGCCGGGGCCCGGCGGAGGACCCGCTGTACTTCGCGGCCGCCGCCGCGGCCGGCGTGCTGGCCGCCCGCTCGGTGCCGGACCACGGTGCCGGCGCCGGTCCCGCCGAGCCACCCCGGACCGACCCGTAGGATCGCCCGGCGATGGCGCTGGCGAAGATCGAGCGGTTGATCACCTTGATGAACGCGCTCCTCGGCGCGCCCCGCCCCGTCACCGCCGCCGAGCTGCGCCGCCGCGTGCCGGGCTACCCGGACGGCGACGACTCCTTCAAGCGGGCCTTCGAGCGCGACAAGGAGGAGCTGCGCGACATGGGCGTGCCGCTGCTCGTCGAGACGGTGCCGGGCACCGACCCGCCGGCGACCGGCTACCGGATCCGCACCCGGGACTACGAGCTGCGCGACCCCGGCCTCGAGCCCGACGAGCTGGAGGCG
>DATAGR010000114.1:0-2066 GCA_036263575.1 Aquihabitans sp.
CCGGGCCGGCCGCCGAGGGCGTGTACTCCAACTCCACCTACGACCTCGCCGACCCGCCGGAGTTCCAGGCGACCTTCCTCGAGGAGTTCGAGGCCGCCTACGACAGCCCGCCGACCCAGTTCGCCGGGTTCGCCTACGACGCCGCGTACGCCCTGCGCGGCGCCATCGAGGCCGCCGACTGCTCGACGGAGGGGCCCGACATCCGCCAGGGCCTGATCGACATGGAGCCCTACGAGGGCGTCGTCGCCACCTACGACTTCGAGGAGGACAACCACAACGGCATCCCGAACGGGCCGCTGTTCTACATCGTCCAGGTCGAGGACGGGACCTTCCAGGTCGTCTACGACACCCGCGAGTAGGCGGACCCGGTGGCGGACGCTCTCTCGGTCGACTACGCGCAGGTCCTGGCCACCGGGCTGACCTACGGGGCGATCTTCGGCGTGGTGGCCCTCGGGTACCACCTGATCTACGTCTCGTCCGGGATGCTGAACTTCGCGCTGGGCGAGCAGCTGGCGGTCGCCGGGCTCGTGGTGCTCTCCCTGCGGTCGGCGGGCGTGCCGCTGGTCCTGGCCATCGCGCTCGCGGTCCTGGCGGCCGCGCTCTTCGGGGCCGGCTACGAGCGGCTCGCCCTGCGGCCGGCCCTGAAGATGGGCCTGGTCGGGCCGCTGATCGCCAGCGTCGGCGTCGCGATCGTCATCGGGCAGGGCCGGGTGCTGATCTGGGGCCCCAACCCGCGGTCCTTCCCGCCGTTCAGCGGGGCGCCGAACGAGACGGTGGCGTTCCTGGGCGGCCGCTGGCCCATCCAGGCGTTCTGGGCGATCGCCACCGTGGCGGTCACCACCCTGGCCGTCCTGCTGTTCCTCCGCCGGACCGCCTCCGGTCGGGCGTGGCGGGCGACCGCGCAGAGCACGGTGGGCGCCCGCCTCTCGGGGATCGACCCGAGCCGGGTGTCCATGGCCTCGGTCGCGGCCGCCTCGGCGATCGTGACCCTGGCCGGGGTCGCCATCGCGCCGATCGTCCTGGCCGGGGGGTTCTACGGCCTGGACTTCGGGGTCCGAGCCTTCGCGGCGGCGATCATCGGGGGCTTCACCTCCACCGGGGGCGTGCTGCTGGGCGGGCTGGTGGTGGGCATGCTGGACGCCTGGCTGCTGGCCGCCTTCTCCGCGGCGTGGGCCGACGTGGGGCTGTACACGCTGCTGGTCGTCGCGCTGCTGCTGCGGCCGCGGGGCCTGTTCGGCCGGGAGGCGGTGAGCCGCGCGTGAGCAGGTTCCGGCCGTGGATCACGCCGGTGGTCGTGGCCGCGCTCGTGCTGCTGTTCGCCGTCAGCCAGGACTCGTTCTACCGCGTGCAGCTGGGCACCCTGGCCGGCATCTACGCCGTCGCGGCCATCGGCCTGACCCTGCTGTTCGGCGGGGCCGGGCAGATCAGCCTCGGCCAGGCCGGCCTGCTGGGCACCTCGGCCTTCCTCACCGCCCACCTGACCGTCGACCTCGGGTGGGACCCGTGGCTGGCCGGCCTGCTGGCGGTCGCCGGGACCACGCTCGTGGGCCTGCTCCTGGGCTGGGCCGCGCTGCGCACCACCGGTCACTACCTGGCCCTGGTCACGCTGGCGTTCGGGCTGCTGTTCACCGAGGCCAGCCGAACGCTGTTCCCCGAGGGCTGGTACGGCGTCCCGGTGCTGGCCGTCGGCGGCTTCGACTTCTTCGACCCCCAGCGGATGCTGCTGCTGGTCTGGGCCTTCGTGATCGCGTCGCTGGTGCTGGCCACCCTGCTGGTCCGGTCCCGCTTCGGGCGCTCGCTGGCCGCCCTGCGCGACGACCCGGTCGCCGCCTCGGCCTGCGGCGTGGACCTCGCCCGGACGAAGGTGGCGGTGTTCGCCATCGCCTCGGCCCTGGGCGGGGTCTCCGGCTGGTTGTTCGCGCTCTACCAGGGCAGCGTCACCGAGACCTCGTTCGGCTTCGTCCTGTCGGTGAACCTGCTGATCATGGTGGTCGTGGGTGGCCTCGGGTCGCCGTTGGGCGCGGTGGTGGGCGCGGTGTTCCTCGTCCTGGCACCCGAGCTCGGCC
>DATAGR010000115.1:0-6749 GCA_036263575.1 Aquihabitans sp.
TGGTCGTGGCGCCAGGCGGCGAACGCCGCCGTCGCACCCGCCAGCCAGGCCACGCCGAGGAGGTGGCCCCCCGCCACGTCGGTCACGAAGTGGACGCCGAGGACCAAGCGGGAGACGCCGATCGCCAGCACCACGAGCACGGCGCCGACCGCAGCCGGCACCCGAGCACGCCGCGGGAGGTGCGGCCAGAGGGCGATGACGAGCGCGCCATAGGTGACGGTGGACGACATGGCGTGACCCGACGGGAAGCTCTGCCCCGACGCGGTGGCGAGCGGGTGGTCGAGCACGGGCCGGGGCCGATCGACCGCCGCCTTGACCAGGCCGTCCACGACCATCCCACCGACGGCCGTGACCACCAGGAACGCCGCCACCCGGTGCCGACCCGGCCGCCAGAGGAACCCGACCGCCAGGCCGACGACCACGAGGAGGGCGGCGGTCGATCCGAGGGCGGTGACGACCTCGAAGCCGTCGACCACGGCGGGACGGCGGTGCGCCCAGCGGTTCAGGTCACCCGCCGCGCCCGAGTCGAAGCGGCCGATCGGCCCGCCGTCGTCGAGGACGGCGAAGGTGAGGCCGGCGAAGGGGACGGCCACCACCACGAGGGCGACGGCGAACAGGGTGAGGCGGAGCCCGTAGCGCTCCGCCGGATCGAGGCGGGCCCGGACGGCCCGGCCGAGCTCGAGCGGCACTCAGCCGCCCGGCCGGGCACGTCCCGCCGCCCCGGTCATGCGTGGCTGATCTCGCTGGGCCGGCGCAGGAGGGCGTCCGTGATGCGGTAGGCCCCGAAGAGGAGGAGCCCCAGCGCCAGCGCACCGATCAGGAGCGGCCCGTAGTCCTTGTCGACGAGCTCGCGGAGGGCGCCGTCGAGCCCGCGGGTCTCGTCGGCGTCGTGCTGGCGACCGGCGGTCACGAGGAACCAGCCCACCAGGGCGAAGGCGACGGCGCGTGCGGCGTACCCGGCCACGCCGAGGAGCTCGACGGTCTTCCGGCGCTGGTGGTCGAGCGTGCTGAGGTCCAGCGCGTCGAGGAACGAACGGGTGGCGGCCCGCTTGGCGTTCCACGCGCCGAGGGCGATGACGGCGAGCCCGGCCGCGATCACGATCCACGGCCCAGCGGGCCACGACAGGACCACGGCGGTGGACTCCTTCTCCTTGCCGCCGCCCCCGCCGGAGCCACCGCCGGCCCCGGAATCGGAGAGGAGGATGCGGACGGCCACGAGGAGGAAGCCGAGGTAGAGCAGGCCGCGGCCGACGTTGGCGAGCCGCTTGGCGACGCCCTTGGCGTCGTCCTCACCGTCGGCCTCCCCGCGGGCGGCCAGCACGAACCGCCACAGCGCGTGGGCGGCGAGCCCCACGACGAGCAGCACGAGCAGGAGCTGCCCGAACGGCTGCTCCGCGATGGTCTGGATCGCGCCGGTCTGGCTGGCCTCCTCCTCCTTGTCGCCGCCGGCGATCTGGCCGGCCAGGAGACCGACCACGACGTAGAGGACGCCCTGGGTGGCGATGGCGATGCGGCCCATGCGGACCACCTGGGCCTCGTTGGGGGTGACGGCGGCGGTGGTGGCGGTCATGGGGGTGCTCGCTCTCTGCCCGGGCACCGTAGCCCGGGCCCCCGCTCGCCTACCCCGCCGGTGTGACGCCCGACCAGGTGCGAGCAATCCGTCGGCACACCGTCATGAGGTCGTGACGGGGTCGTTCTCTCTCCGAGGACGAAGCCGGGACGAGCCACGGAGGCCAGCGAGATGTCCGATGCGACCGAGGACCTGACCATCCCCATCCGGCCGTGGCCCCAGGCCGCCGGACCGCGGCAGGGCACCTCGCCGCAGTCGCCCTACGTCGACCACTACTGGATGCCCCTCCTCGGCCCGACCGCCACGTCGCTCGCGCGCCTCCTGGTGCGGATCGTGCAGCAGGACCCGAGCACCACCCACCTGCCCGTGGGCCAGCTCGCCGCCAGCCTCGGGCTCGACGGACGCGACGCCGGGCGCACGGTCGACGCCGCGCTCGAGCGCCTCCGCCAGGAGGGCATCACCGCCGTCACCGAGAGCGGCGTCGTCCTCATCGGCAACGTGCTGCCCTACCTGTCGCCGTCGCAGGAGGCCCGGCTGCCCGACGGCGTCCAGGCCGACCATCGCGCCGCCTTCGGCCAGGTCCACCCCGCCTACGGCGAGGGCGCCGGTCCCGCGCCGCGCCCGAGCGCCCGGTTGCTCGGCCTGGCCGCCACCGTCGACGAGCTCCTCACCAACCCCGAGCTGCGCCCACGGCAGCTCGCCTACCGGTTCCAGCACGTGGTGCGCCTGGCCGAGGAGGCGCGCGACGAGGCGCTGCTCGACTGGGCTGCGCCCGACGTCGAGACGACGCTGGCCGAGTGCCAGCTCAGCGGGCAGGCGGTGAGCGACGCGATCTGGGTCGCCCAGCACGCGGTGGCGAGCAACGGCCGGTTGCCCGAGAGCAGCAGGGCCGGGCTCAACGACGCCGCCGCCGGCCTGGTCGACTGGGTCGTCGCCGAGTTCCCGCCGGAGAGCGACGCCTGGGTGCTCGACGACCACGACCTCTAGGCACGATCCGACCGCTCATGGAGGGCAGGTTGCATGACCGGCAGCGACGAGCCCCCCGAGCAGGAACAGGAGCAGGTGGAGTTCGAGGCTCCACCTCGGCCCGCCACCACGTTCGACCCCCTCGGGATCGCGACGAGCAAGAACGACTCGGGAGGCCTGACCGCTGCCGATGCGGACGCCATCTCGGGCGGGAACCCCATCGCCATCGGCGCGGTGTGGGGACTGGGAGCGATCTGGCGCAAGCTGCGTGGCAAGCGCTGACCGATCGAAGAACCCCTGCCACGACTCGCCGGGCAGGGGTTCCAACTGATCAGGTGGTGCGCGAGGGGGGACTTGAACCCCCACGTCCGTTAGGACACTGGAACCTGAATCCAGCGCGTCTGCCAATTCCGCCACTCGCGCAAGCAGCCAGGGGAACCTAGCGCACGGGTGTCGGCGCCCACCACCGGTAGCCTCGCCGCCCATGGCGCTGAAGGGGTTCGAACGACGACTCGAGCGGATGGTCGAGGGCACGTTCGCGCGCATCTTCCGGTCGGGCCTCCGACCCGTCGAGCTGGGCCGGCGCCTGGTGCGCGAGATGGACGACAACCGCTCGGTCGACGTGCGGGGTCGCACGGTCGTGCCCAACCAGTATTCGATCGCGCTCAGCGAATCGGACTACGAGCGCTTCGCCGAGGTGAACGAGAGCCTGCAGCGGGAACTGGCCGAGTCGGCGCGCGAGCACGCGCGCGACGAGGGCTACGTGTTCATGGGCCCGGTGTCGGTCCACCTCGAGCCGTCCGAGAGCCAGATCACCGGCTCCTTCCAGATCACCGGGCGCATGCGCGAGGGCACCGGCGGCGTGGGCGCCGGCTCGCTGCTGCTGCCCACCGGCGAGCGCATCCCCCTCGGCGAGGGCACGGTCACCTTCGGCCGGCGGCCCGAGTCCACCGTGCAGCTCGCCGACCCCAACGTCAGCCGCAACCACGCCGAGATCCGGCCCCACGGGAACGGGTGGGTGCTGGTCGACCTCGGGTCCACCAACGGCACCCGCGTGAACGGCGTGCGCGTCACGTCGCACGAGCTCACCGAGGGCGACGAGGTGGCGTTCGGCAACACCGTGGTGACCTTCGAAGCGTCGTGACGGTCGCCGCTCGGAGCGAGGGGCGACCCCTCCGTGGCGCCGCCGCGCGCCGGGTGCCCGCGCGGAGCGTGGGTAGGCTCGCCGCTCGATGGACGAGCAGCTGCTCACGATCCTCAAGCTCTGCCTGCTTGCCCTCCTGTACCTGTTCTTCCTACGGGTCCTCCGGGCGGTGTGGACCGAGATCCGGGGTCCGAAGACGGTGGAGGCCACGCCTCGTCGCGCCCAGCGAGAGGCCAAGCGCGCCGAGCGCAAGGCCTCGCCGGTGCAGCTCACGATCGTCGAGCCCTCGACGCTCAAGGGGCGCCGCTACCCCCTGGCCGACGAGCTCACGGTGGGCCGGGCGGCCGGGTGCCAGGTCACGATCGACGACACCTACGCCTCGCAGCTCCACGCCCGCGTCTTCTCCCGTGACGGCCAGCTGTTCGTGGAGGACCTGGGGTCCACCAACGGCACCTTCCTCAACCGCAAGAAGGTGCAGGGCCCGCAGGTCATGCGGCGAGGCGATCGCCTCCAGGTCGGCAACACCGTGATGGAGCTCGCGTGACAACCCTTCGCGCCGGGAGCGCCACCGACGTCGGCCAGGTCCGCTCGATCAACCAGGACTCGCCGCTGCTCGTGGTCGCCTCCGACCTGTACGGGGTGGCCGACGGGATGGGCGGCCACCAGGGCGGCGAGGTCGCGTCGGCCATGGCCGTGGAGCTCACCGAGCGCCACGCCACCGAACCGACCCTCGACTCGCTCAAGGCCGCGGTGCGCGTGGCCAACCGAGCCATCTTCGAGAAGGCCGGCGGCGACCGGGACCTCCACGGCATGGGCACCACCCTCGTGGCCGTCCAGCTCGTCGAGGGCGAGGACGGCGACGAGATCGCCTGGGTCAACGTCGGCGACAGCCGGGCCTACCTCCTGCGCGACGACCGCCTGATCCAGCTCAGCGACGACCACAGCCTCGTCGAGGACCTGCTCCGCGACGGCCAGATCACGCCGGACGAGGCCGCGGTCCACCCGCAGCGCAACATCCTCACCCGGGCCCTGGGCATCGACATGGACGTCGAGGTCGACGGCAACACCGTGCAGCCGTTCACCGGCGACCGCTTCCTGCTCTGCAGCGACGGGCTCTTCAACGAGGTGTCCGAGGACCAGATGGCCTCGGTGCTCCGCCGCCTGGCCGACCCGTCGGAGGCGGCCGGCGAGCTGGTCCGCCTGGCCAACGAGGGCGGCGGGCGCGACAACATCACCGTCGTTGTCGTCGACGTGGTCGACGACGGCGGTCGCTCGGCGAAGGCCTCGGCCGCCATGGCCGACGACCCGGTGGCCGACGACGTCACGCGCGTCGTGCCGGCCGCCGCGCCGGCGGCCACCGCCTCGGTCGAGCCCGACGACGACGGCCCCGCCCTCGCCAACGCCCGCAGCTCGCTGCCCGACACGGGCGACGACTACGGCGCCCGCAACGACGACGTCTTCGCCGACCTCGACCGCGTGCGCACCCGCCGCCTCACGTGGCGAGTGCTCGGGTTCCTCCTGTTGCTGGCCGTCGTCGCCGCCGTGGTCGTCGGCGCCATCATCTACACCGCCAGCGGCACGTACCACGTCGCGTTCCAGGGAGACCGGGTCGCGCTGTTCAAGGGCAAGCCCGGCGGCGTCCTCTGGTTGGATCCGACGCTCGAGCGCACCACCGCGTTCACGCGCGACGACGTGCCGCCCGCCGTGCGGCCCGACCTCGAGGCCGGCAAGGAGTTCGGGTCGGAGCGGGACGCCAACGCCTACCTGCGGAACCTGCGCGACCAGATCGAGGGCGACGACCCCGCCGCCACGACCACGACGACCGCACCGGTCACGACCACGACGGCACCGGTGAGCACCACCGTGGCGCCCACGACCACCACCGCCCCCGCCCCGGCGCCGTGACCGCGGTCGGACAGGTCCGCCCGGGCCCGAGGGGCGCCGAGCTGATCGGGCAGTCGCGACGGCGCGCCGAGCTGGGCCTGATCGTGCTCGCCGTCGCCATCACCGGCGGCGCCTACACGCTCGCCAGCCTGGGCCAGACCGCCTCGGTGCCGGCCGACATCGGGCCGTTCCTCGGCGTCATGTTCGCCCTCTTCGTCGGCGCCCACCTCGCCGTCCGCCGCCTCGCCCCGCACGCCGACGGCATCCTCCTGCCGCTGTGCTTCACGCTCAACGGCATCGGCTACGTGTTCATCGCCCGCCTCGCGCCGGATCAGGCCGGGCTCCAGGCGGTGTGGACCGGCGTCGGCATCCTCGCCTTCGTGGTGACGCTGCTGTTCGTCCGCCGGGCGCGCGACCTGGAACGCTACCGCTACACGTTCCTGCTCGCCGGCCTCGTGCTGCTCATGCTCCCGCTGGTCCCCGGCGTCGGGCGGGTCATCGGCGGCGCTCGCATCTGGGTGGCCGTCGGGCCGGTGCGCTTCCAGCCCGGCGAGTTCGCCAAGATCGCCTTCGCCCTGTTCTTCGCCTCGTACCTGGTGGAGAAGCGCGAGCTGCTGAGCATGGCCACCTGGCCCCGCTTCCGGCCGGTGCTGCCGGACCTCAAGCACCTCGGGCCGGTGCTCATCGCCTGGGCGGTGGCCATCGTCGTGATGACCGCCCAGAAGGACCTCGGCTCGTCGCTGCTGTTCTTCGCCCTGTTCCTCTCCATGCTCTGGGTGGCCACCGGGCGGGTGGCGTACCCCGCCGGCGGGGTGCTGCTCTTCGGTGCCGCCGCCTACGGGGCGTGGACGCAGTTCGGTCACGTGCAGACGCGCGTCGCCGCCTGGCTCAACCCGTGGGAGAACGAGGCCGAGGGCGGGTACCAGGTGATCCAGTCCTGGTACGCGCTGGCCTGGGGCGGCGTGGCCGGCACGGGCATCGCGCTCGGTCGCCCCGACCGCATCCCGGTCGTCGAGAGCGACTTCATCTTCGCCGCCATCGGCGAGGAGCTCGGCCTGCTCGGCGGCACAGCGGTGCTGCTCGCCCTGCTGCTCGTCATCGGCTCCGGGCTGCGCATCGCCGTCCAGGCCGAGCACGCCTTCGACAAGCTGCTCGCCGCCGGGCTCACCGCCCTGGTCGGCATCC
>DATAGR010000116.1:0-9042 GCA_036263575.1 Aquihabitans sp.
ATCCAGGGCATCACCGTCACCGAGGTCCAGGGCTTCGGGCGCCAGTCCGGCCACACCGAGGTGTACCGGGGCACCGAGTACACGATCGACTTCGTGCCGAAGGTGAAGTTCGAGATCCTCGTCGACGAGGCCGACATCGACCGGGTGCTCGATGTCATCGTCGCGACCGCTCGCACCGGCAAGATCGGCGACGGCAAGGTCTGGGTCACCGACGTCGGCAGGATCGTCCGCATCCGCACCGGCGAGCAGGGGCTCGACGCCATCTAGCTGTACGGCTAGCTCGCCGGCTCGTCATCGCCCACGGCCCTCGGGTCGCGCTCGGGCCGGTCCTTCGGGGCCGGCCCGAGCCGCGTCCCCGCTCGGTGCGGGCGCGGCGGCGCGCCTGGTGCGTGGCACGATGCGGCCCATGCTGCAGCGGGGACGACGACCGTGACGATGGCGGTGGACCTGTCCGGTCGGGTCGCCCTGGTCACCGGCGGGGCACGCGGCGTCGGGCGGGGGATCACCGACCGCCTGCTCGACGCCGGCGCGACCGTCGCCGTCTGCGGGCGCACCACGCCGGCCGAGGGGTCCCTGCCGCCGGACGTCACCTTCCTCGAGGCGGACGTGCGCGAGGCAGGTGCGGCGGCGGACGTGGTGGACGAGGTCGCCGCTCGCTTCGGGCGGCTCGACGTCGTCGTCAACAACGCCGGCGGCGCGCCGGGCGCCGACGCCGCCACCGCCTCGCCCCGCTTCAACGAGAAGGTGCTGGCGCTGAACCTCACCTCGGCGCTCCACGTGGCCCAGGCCGCCAACGCCGTGATGCAGGGCCAGGCGGGCGGCGGCACGATCGTGAACATCGCCAGCCTCTCGGGCCTCCGCCCCTCGCCCGGCACCGCCGTGTACGGCGCCGCCAAGGCCGGCCTCCTCAACCTCACCACCACCCTCGCCATGGAGTGGGCGCCGCTCGTGCGGGTCAACGCCGTGTCGGCCGGCATGGTGCGCACCGAGCTGTTCGAGGACTACTACGGCGGCCCCGAGGGCGCCGCCGCCGTCGCCGCCACCGTCCCGCTCGGGCGGGTGGCCGAGCCGGCCGACGTCGGCAACGCCGTCGCCTGGCTCGCCAGCGACCTGGCCGCCTTCGTCAGCGGCGCCAACCTCGTCGTCCACGGCGGCGGCGAGCGCCTCGCCTTCTTCGACCACCTCCAGGGCTGAGCCGCCGTTCGCCTCGTGGGCGGCGGCGCCGTCAGCCGGCATCGGCGGCTCACCAGACGGACGGGTGCGAGAGCGGCGGCGGTGGCGGTGGCGGTGGCGTGGAAGTTTCGGGACATGTCGGCCAGGTCCGACATAGAGGGTCGTGCGGTCGATCGAACGTACGTACCTACGATCAAGGCATGGACGACGGCGGGGTGCGAGAGGCGATCGAGCGGATGCTCGAGCGGGACCTGGACGGGCTCGACGACGCGTCGTTGCACGACGTCGTCGTGGAGCGTCAGCGCCTGGTCTCGCTCCTGACCGCCGGTGCCGCGCGTTCGACGTCGATGTGGGACAGCCGATGCGTGTGGGCCGCTGACCGGTCCCGCTCGCCTGGCCCGCGACGCCGGCTGCTCGCCTGCCACGGCACGCCGTGACGTCCGGCGGGCGCGCCGGTTGCGGACCATGCCGCTGACCCGGGCGGCGTTCGAAGCCGGTGAGCTGTCGGTCGACCACGTCGACCTGTTGTGCGGAGCGAACCGGCCGCCGCTCGAGGCGCTGTTCGCCCGTGATGAGGCGCTGCTGGTCTCGTATGCGAAGGAGCTCGGCTACGACGACGTCCAACGCGTCGTCCGGCACTGGGAGGACTGCGGCGACGACGCCACCGCCGACGAACGGGCCGAACGGGGCCACGCCGAGCGGCACCTCCGTGCCGCGCCGACGCTCCACGGCGACGTCGACGTGCAAGGCCGCATCGATCCCATCGGCGGCGGCATCTTCACCACCGAGCTGCAGCGCTTGGAGCGGGAGCTCTTCGAAGCAGACTGGGCCGACGCACGAGCCATCCACGGCGACGCCGTGCAGCTGCACCACCTGGCACGGACGTCGGCGCAGCGGCGGGCCGACGCCCTCGTCGAGATGGCCACGCGCTCCGCCGCCATGCCGGAAGACGCCAAGCAGGGACGCTTGCTGCTCACCGTGCTCGTCGACCACCGCACCTTCATCGACCACGTCTGCGGCCTCGGACCCGGCACCGACCAGAGGCTCGCCCGGCCGGCGACACCGCCGCCGTGGACGCCCAACCCCGCAGGCACCGATGACGACCGGGCTCGGCTCCCGTTCGAGGACCGGGTGTGCGAGCTCTCCAACGGCACCGTGCTCACCCCGCCCAGGTGGCCTCGGTGCTGGAACTCGCCGATGTGGAGCGCATCGTCTTCGGGCCCGGCTCACGGGTCATCGACGTCGGCGTCCGCGCCCGCTGCTTCACCGGCGCCACTCGCAGGGCCATCGAAGTACGCGACCGGCACTGCGCCTTCCCGGGCTGTCGAGAACCCGCGGAGCGCTGCCACGTCGACCACATCGTCGAGTACACCGACGGCGGCCTCACCACCCAGGAGAACGGACGGCTCCTCTGCCCCACCCACAACCGGCAACGCCCCGGCCGCAGCGCCCCACCGGCGGAGGGGCCGTGACCGTCAGGCGGCGGGGCCGAGACGACCGAACGGGTGGCGCCGATGAGTTCGCCGCGCTCCTAGCGTCTCACTGCTCCGAGAACCCCACACCGCCCCAGGAGGCACCCCATGTCCCGCACGCTGTTCGTCAACCTCGCCGTCGAGGACCTGCAGCGCTCCGTCGCGTTCTTCACCGAGCTCGGTTTCGAGTTCAACGCGCAGTTCACCGACGAGCACGCGACGTGCATGGTGGTGAGCGACCAGGCGTCGGTGATGCTGCTCGAGAAGAGCCGCTTCAAGGACTTCACGAAGAAGGACATCGTCGACAGCACCGGCGGCACCGAGGTGATCCTGGCCCTGTCGGCCGAGAGCCGGGAGGACGTCGACCAGCTGGCCGACAAGGCGCTCGCCGCGGGCGGCTCGGCCTCGAACGAGCCCATGGACATGGGCTTCATGTACGGCCGCAGCTTCCAGGATCCGGACGGCCACCTGTGGGAGGTCATGCACATGGACCCCAGCGCCATGCCGGGCTGAGCCGGCTCGGCGGGTCAGGCCATGCCGTAGGCGTGGGTTGGCCGCAGCCGGATGACGAGTCGGCGGTCGGCCACCATGGCCCGCCGGAAGTCCTCCCACACCGGGTGCTCGCCCTGCAGCGCCCGGTAGACGTCGACGAGCTCGTCCACCGTGTCGTCGCCCGGGTCGGCGGCGGTGGGCGACAGCTCGGCGTCGCCCTCGAGCACCACGTACGACCAGAAGTCGTCGGCGGAGACGTGCAGGGAGGCCCGGGCGTCGCGGCGGAGGTTCGCCGTCTTGGCACGGCTGTCGGTCACCGAGATGCGGATGATGCCGTCGTCGCCGACGGCGTAGCCGATGTTGGAGAGCTGCGGACGGCCGTCGCCCTTCAGCGTGGCCAGCACCCCCCACTGGCGCTGGCGGGCGAAGTCGAGGGCGGCGGCGATCTCCATGCCGTGGCCAACGCAGCGCCGCCGCCGGTCATTCCGTCAGCGAGCGGCGGCGGTCCAGAGGTCGGGGATGTCGGCCAGCGAGCGGAAGACGTCGTTGAGGTGGGTGCAGGTGCTGACCCCGGTGAGCTCGGCCCGCACGACCTCGCGCAGGTCGTCCACCCGCCGGCCGACGAGGCGCCCGGCGCTCGCCGCCGCCGAGGGGCACTCGGGGGCGGGCAGCGGACCGGGCACGGCCTCCGCCCCGGTCACGAGCCACGTCGAGGGGTCGACCCGGGCGGTGACGCCGTACTCGTGCACCACCGTCTCGGTGCCGTCGGCCTCCCAGTAGCTGTCGCGGAAGCGCACCTGCACCAGCAGCTCGTCCGAGTCGCCGGCCGGACCGCTGGCCGGGCCGGCGCCGACGTCGAGGAGCCGGCGGCGCCGCATCGAGCGGGGCGCGAGGACGGGCATCGGGTGCCAGGCGTCGGGGTCGCCGGGCCGATCGAGCGAGGGCGCCGGCGGGCCCCACCCGAGGAGCGGGATCCCGGTGTCGGCGATGGCGTGGACCATGGCGCCGTCGGCCACCCAGCCGGCGCAGATGTCGATCGGCATGGTGGCGCCTGGGCCGCCGGCCAGGGCGACGGCCCCCTCCCGGGCGAGCGTCGAGCCGGAGATCAACGTCGCGGGGGTCAGCTCGTCGAGCAGCAGGTGCACGAGGCCGTGCCCGCGGGCGAGGTCGGGCAGGGCCTCGGCGAGCGTGCGCCGGAACCCGGAGCCGACGCGGGCGCCCACGAGCGCCTCGACGCCGTCGACCACCGGATCGGTCATCACCGACCGCACGATCCGGCCGCCGAGGTAGTCGATCGCCACCTCGGTGGCGGCCTGCGCCAGCACGCCTCCACCCGCGGATCCGGTGTGCAGGTCGCGCCCGGCACCGAGGACCACCAGGGGGCCGGTCGGGCCGTCGGGACGGACGAGGTCGACGTTCGTCGTGCGACGGACCGAGCCCGGACGGCGCTCGGGTGAGCCGGCCACGGGCGGCACCGTGCCCGGCCAGAGCCGCCGGTCGTCGTAGGTCGTCACGCCGCCGTTCTACCGCTCCCCCACCGACCTGCCCGCACCGGCCGGTCAGATCGCGTCGCGCCCCCGCTCGCCGGTGCGGATGCGGATGACGTCCTCGACCGGGGTGACCCAGATCTTGCCGTCGCCGATCACCGCGGTGCGGGCCGCCGCCGCGATCTGCTCGACGACCTTCTCGACCACGTCGGTCGGGATCACGAGCTGCAGCTCGACCTTGGGCAGGAGGTCGATCTTGTACTCGGCGCCGCGGTAGGTCTCGGTGTGACCGCCCTGGCGGCCGAAGCCCCGGACCTCGGTGGCGGTCACCCCCTCGATCCCGATGGCGAGGAGCGCGTCCTTGACGTCCTCCACGCGGTGGGGCTTCACGACGGCGGTGACGAGCTGGAGCATCGGGGTCAGTTCGCGACGGGCACCACGTGCCCCTCCTCGAGGAGGTAGCCACGGCTGCGGACGGTCTGGATGGACAGGCCCAGTGGGGCGAGGCGGCGCCGCAGGCGGACGATGTGGACGTCGAGCACGTTGCGGCCGGGGATCCCGTCGGGCCAGCCCGCCCGGGCCAGCGCCTCGCGGCTGACCACGGCCCGGTAGCGATCGAGCAGCACGATCATGAGGCGGTGCTCGACGGGCGGCAGCGAGACCCAGCGGCCGCTCACGCGCAGCAGGCCGTTCTCGTCGAGCTCCGGGACCCTGGCGTCCTCGATCCCGGCGGCCCGGTCCGACAGGACGCGCACCCGGGCGCGGATGTCGTCGTCGTCGGCGGGCAGGCGGATCCAGTCCTCCAGGACGTCGGTGCTGAGCGGCGGCACCAGGCCCTCGGGCACGAGGATCAGGCGCGGGACGGCGTCCCGCCGGAGCTGGGCCAGCCGCTGCTCGTCGCTCGGCCACTGGACCAGCTCCACCTTCATGGCGGCGACCGTACGGACGGAACGTTTCGCCGTTGTTTCGTCGCCGTGAAGCGTCGCAGCTCGTCGCCCCCGCCCCGGTTCCTGACGTACCATCAGAAACGAGATCGGACGACCGCTGGAGCAGCCATGACCACCAGGACCCGGGTCCCGGCCCTCGGCGCCGAGGGCTGGTTCACCACCGACGACGCCGAGCCGGCGCTCCTCGGCCAGCGGTGCACGACCTGTGGCACCTACGCCTTCCCCAAGGCCGACCACGGCTGCCCCAACCCGGCGTGCGCCGGCACCACATTCGACGAGGTGCCGCTGTCACGGCGGGGGACGATCTGGAGCTACACCGACGCCCGCTACCAGCCGCCGTCGCCCTACGTCGTGCCCACCGATGCCCACGAGCCGTTCGCCATCGCCGCGGTGGAGCTGGCCCACGAGGGGATCGTGGTGATGGGCCAGGTGGTCCCCGGCGTGTCGGTGGACGACCTCACCGTGGGGCAGGAGGTCGAGGTGGTGGTCGACGTGCTCTTCAGCGACGACGACACCGACCACCTCATCTGGAAGTGGCGCCCGACCTCCGATGGGGGAGCGAGCTGATGGCCGGTCACGAGGTCGCGGTCCTGGGCGTCGGCATGCACCCCTGGGGCAAGTGGGGCCGGAACTTCGTCGAGTACGGGGTCGCCGCCGCACGCGACGCGCTCCGAGATGCGGGCCTCCCGTGGTCCGACGTGCAGTTCGTCTCCGGCGCCGACACCATGCGCAACGGCTACCCGGGCTACGTGTCCGGCGCGACCTTCGCCCAGGCCATGGGGTGGAACGGCGCACGGGTGGCGTCGTCGTACGCGGCCTGCGCGTCGGGGGTCACCGCCATCGAGGCCGCCCGCACACGGATCCTCGCCGGGCTCTGCGACGTCGCCCTCGTGGTCGGCGCCGACACCACGCCGAAGGGCTTCCTGGCGCCGAACGCCGGCGACCGCCCCACCGACCCCGACTGGCTCCGCTTCCGCCTCATCGGCGCCACCAACCCCACCTACTTCGCCCTCGCCGCCCGGCGCCGCATGGACCTCCACGGCGCGACCAGCACCGACTTCGCCAAGGTGAAGGTCAAGAACGCCGCCAACGGCCTGGCCAACCCGAACGCCCGGTACCAGAAGGCCGTGACGGTCGACGACGTCCTGGCCAGCCCGGTGGTGGCGGACCCGCTGCACCTGCTGGAGATCTGCGCCACGTCCGACGGCGGGGCCGCCGTGGTCCTCACGTCGCTCGAGTACGCCCGCCGCCACGCCGGATCGGCCGGTGCGCCCGTGCGGGTCGCCGCCGTGTCCACGGTGACGCCGACGTACCCGAAGACGATCGTCGACCTCCCGGACCTGGCCACCGACTCCTCGGCGGTGGTGGCCGCCCCCGAGCTGCGGTTCAAGGCGTCGATCGCCCACGCCGCCTACGAGGAGGCCGGCATCGGGCCCGAGGACCTCTCCCTCGCCGAGGTGTACGACCTGTCCACGGCGCTCGAGCTCGACTGGTACGAGGACATCGGGCTCTGCAAGGTCGGCGAGGCCGAGCGGCTGCTCAACGACGGCGACACCAGCCTGGGCGGACGCATCCCGGTGAACCCGAGCGGCGGCCTCGCCTCCTTCGGCGAGGCCGTCCCCGCCCAGGCCATCGCCCAGGTCTGCGAGGTCACCTGGCAGCTGCGGGGCCAGGCCACCGGGCGCCAGGTCGAGGGGGCCACCACGGGCCTGACCGCCAACCAGGGCCTGTTCGGCCACGGCTCCTCGGTCCTCCTGACCCGCTGACCGCCTGACCTGCTGACCTGCTGACCTGCTGACCTGCTGACCTGCTGAGTACCTAGTAGCGGCGCTCGGGCACCTCGCGGTCGGGGTGGTCGAGTTGGATGTGGAACTGCAGCTCCTTCAGGTTGGTGAAGCGGAGCTCGCAGAACGGGCACTGGTGCACGTCGGACATGCCCCGAGTCTGGCGGGTCAGCGCAGCGATCGGTAGCGGTCCTGCACGTCGTGGAGGTCCCGGCGACGCTGCTCGAAGGTCGCGCCGACGGCGAGGAGGGCGAGCCCCGTCGCCCCGAGCGTGGCCCAGTTCGGGAGCTCGCCGACGACCGGCGCCAGCTGGCGCAGGCCGAGGAGGACGACGACGGCGGTGCCGACGTCCACCGCGGCCCGCTGGTGGGTCGCCGCACCGGCCACGAGCACCATGGCCCCGGCGACGAGGCCGGCCAGCGGCCGGACCAGGCCGGTGTCGCCCAGCCCGACGACGACCGTCGGGGCCAGCCCGACCACGAGGGCGGGACCGAGCGTGACCCACGAGGGCAGGACCTCCCCCGCCGCCGCGGCCCGGCGCTCGGCCCAGGCGCCCGAACCGGCGAGGAGGAGGGCGACCGGCAGGACGTAGGGCTCGGGCGCGGTGACGCCGGCCTGGCCGAGGTGGAGCCAGCAGAGCGCCAGCCCCTCGACACCGGCCACCGCGGCCAGGCCCCGCCGGCCGGGCCGGGTCGCGTGCAGCCCGGCGGCGAGCACGCCCGAGGCGAGCACCGCGGCGACGGCGCGGTGCTCGCCGCCGACGGTGAGGGCGAGGATCGCCCACAGGTGCACCGCCCAGGCCGCGAGCTCGACGGTCGTGCACGTCACGCCCGCGAGATCCGTGCGGCGGCCGGCCGGGTCGAGGACCTGGACCCCGAGCAGACCCGATGCCAGGGCCGCGCACGCACCGACCACCACCGGGACGGACCCGTCGGCGCCGAGCTGGTGGGCGGCCAGGCCGGCGCTGGTCGAGGTGGCGAGCACGGCGACCATCGAGGCGGGGACGGCGACGACCGGGTCACGGTCTCGCAGGGCGATGCCCACGAGGGCGACCGCCACCACCGCGAGCCCCGCCGCGACCGAGAGCGACGTGGCCGGCGCGCCCGCCGCCCAGAGGGCCGAGATCGCACCGCTCGCCGCGGCCACGCCGGCGCCGATGAGGAGCACCGGCCGACGACCACCGTGCCGGCCGGCGACCACGACCGAGCCGGTCGCGGCCGAGAGCGCCACGGCGGCGGCGCCCCCGACCGACAAGGACAGGAGCAGGGGTGCGGCGAGCACGGTGCCGGCGCCGGTCACGCCGAGGCCCAGCGCGGTACCCCGCCGCCCGAGCGCGGGGGCGGCGGCAACGACGAGCGCGCCGAGGGCGAGCAGGTGGAGGGCGAGGGGCCCCGCCGAACCCGTGGCGCCGATGCGCTCGGCCAGGGCCCGGACCTCGGCGTCGGCGCCGTCGACCCACGGCCGGCTCGCCACCTCGCCGGCGGTCCCGACCAGGACGAGGAGCGACCCCACGAGCGGGGTCGCGGCCAACCCGGCCACGACGCCGGCGACGGCCGCCGGCGTCGCACCCCAGCGGACCGGCACCCGGACCGCCACCGCGACCACCGCGGCGGCGAGCACCGCCATGGCGACGGGGGTGAGCTCACCGGGCGCGGCGACGGAGGCAGCCACCAGCGACGCGGTGAAC
>DATAGR010000117.1:0-3549 GCA_036263575.1 Aquihabitans sp.
CTGATCAGCGCGTCCTGATCACCCGAGGGGCACGTCACCCGGCGTCGTGTCGCGGTGGAGGCGGAGGTCCGGAGGCGCCGTCCGCGACGGCCACGGGCGCCTCTGGGAGCAACGGAGGTCACCGACTCAGTCCTCGTACCCGTCCGACGCCGGCATGGTCGGTGGGATCGCGCCCGGGTCGCGCGACTCGCGCTCGCAGTGGACGGCCCAGTCGTAGTTCGGCCCGTCGAGACCAGGCTCGTCTCGTTGCACGATCCGCAGGCGATCGTCGTCGAATTCGACCTCGAGCTCCTGGCTGTCAGGGCTCGAGTCGAGGCGCCGGCCCGTGACGCGCGTCGGCGGATCGGCATCGGCGGTGTACAGCCACGGGTAGAAGCCGGTCCGGCCATCGCCGATCCATGGCACCTCGATGCGCAGCTCGAGGCCTTCCACGGACCACGTCCCGGCCAGCGCGGGCTGGAAGTCCTGGGGGACCTCGTACGAGAAGCGACCGTCCGCCCCCACGGCGACGATGGTGGTGAGGTGCTCCCTCGACCCGCTGTCGTTCGCGTCCGTCTCGCAGCGCCAGCGGCCCTCGGCGTAGGCAGCGACCCCGCGCTCCGCCAGCCCGTCGACCACGTCGGCGCCCTCGTCGGCCAGCGCCCCACACGCCGACAGCACGAGCAGCACGCCCGCAGCCGCCGCCGACCTGCCCGCCCTGCGTGTCGTCATCCCGCCTCCCGAGGCGACCCTACGGCAGGTCGACCGGGTCGTGGCGGCGCAGGGTAAGGACCAGCCGCATGGGCGCCTTCACGCGAGGGTGGTGGGCCGCGGTGCTGTTCCTGGCGCCGGTCGCGGGCATCGCCGGGTACTACCGGTGGGCGCATCCACACCCGTACCCGGCGCTGATCATCACCTGTGCGACTGCGGCGTTCCTCGTCGTGAGCGTGGCGGCCGGCGCCTTCGAGCGCCGGCGCGCAGCCCGACGCCCCCGGTGACGAAGGGAACGCCTTCCGGGCGCGAGGGACCGAACGTCGCTTCGTCAGCTCGTCCGGGCTCGCCGCATCGAGGAGGTGAGCGTGGGAGGATCGGCACGTGGGGCGACCAGCGTTGGACCGAGGCCGAGGTCGGTGGGTCACGGCGAGGGGCCGCCGTCGCCTTGTGGCGGGTGTCGCCGCTGTCGTGCTGGTGGCGAGCCCGACGGCGCCCGTGGGTGCGCAGTGGCCGGAGCTGTCGCCCGACAGCGGCACGGTGGCTGCAGGGGGCTCGCTGACGGCGCGACCCACCGGGTGCGAGAGCGAGGGCGGGACCAGCCGGTTCGTGGAGGCGATCCTGGTGACGGGCAGCGGGGGCGACGAGCGGCTGGCCGCCTACGGCCGCAGCGTCGGCGATGGGTCGTACACCTTCGCCGTGCCCGAGTGGGTGGACCCCGCCGATCCGGCCGTGCTCGCCGGTCGCTGCGTCGAGGTGACCGGTGGCCCTCCGCCCGGCCCGCCACCGGTCATCGCCACGGCGTTCACCTACGCAGACGTCCCAATCGACGTCACGCCTGGAGCCCCGGGCGTGTCCGGCCCGACGTTCCAGCTCGATCGCGACGCCGCCGAGGGCGGCCAGGTCCTCTTGGTCAACGTGGTCGGCTGCCCCATCGGCACGCGACCCAGCGCCTGGCTCCTCGCCGGCGACGACATGAGCGGACGCTCGGGCCGCACGGAGACCGCCGCGGCGAGCTCACCGTCGGCTGGGGAGGCGGTCGTCCTCGTGCTCAACCGGCCGACCGTCGACGGGGTGCCCTCGCCGCCGGTCCAGCCCGGGACGTACCGGGTCGAGGCGGCCTGCGGCGTCGACGAGGACCCGTCGATCGTCGTGGCCCCGGCGGTCCGGCTCGCCATCACCGCCTCGAACCCGACCGACAGCCTCTCGGCCCGTGCCGAGGGGACCGATCTGATCGTGCGGGGCGAGGGGTGCACCGGCGGCCGCCAGGTCGTGCTCCGCACCACCGTGCGCTCGATGGACCCGGAGACGGGCGGAGGCGGGGAGGAGGAGCGCACGTCGGTCGCGCTCCCTGCGCCCGACGGCTCGTGGTCGGTGGCGCTTCCACTCGCCGGGCGGGAGTGGCAGCTCGTGGCCACGGCCGACTGCGGCTTCCCCGACGGCGACGGCTTCCGGTACTCGGAGCTGATCACCTTCGGTACCGCGCCCGAGCCGGGGCCAGAGCCCGAGCCGGAGCCGGAGCCGGGCGGCACGACGACGCCCGGCCAACAGCCGACGGCTGACGGTTCGGCGCCCACGCCGAGCGCACCCGACGCCCAGCCCGTGGTGGGTTCACCCACCTACACCGGCTGAGCCGACCGGGTCGAGGGTGCGCACTCCCGTGCCGATCCATGCCTTCGCCGGTCGGCGATCGGCGGGGGGTGGCCTCGACCGATCGGCACGCCGTCGGCTCATCGCGGTCCTCGCCGTCGCCTTCGCCGCGCCGGCGCTCGCTGTGTCGTGCAGCGGTGGCGTCGAGCTCGCCGCCCGGCGATGCGAGGCCGAGGTGGGGTCTCCGGCGGACGTGGCCAACGAGCCTGAACCCGCGATCCGGAAGAGCGTGGAGCTCAGGACGTGGACCACGACGGATGGGTGCCTCGTGCGGACCGATGTCATCCTCGAGTTCCTAGGTCCCCAGCACTGCGGCCAGGAGACGGCGAGGACGCTGACGGTCGGCGATCCGGTCGGGTCCGCGTTCACGTCGCGGAGCGACTCCGTGACGTTCGTGCGGGACCCCAACGGGTCGATGGGCGACCGCGCCGTGCAGCGGGCGCTCCGCCTCGACGCCGCGCTGCCCGACGACGCCGAGGACACCGGGTTCCGCCAGGGCTCCACCGAGCTGTGGGTGGTTCCCGACATGCGCGCCATCTACCTGAGCGACGGCGACGACGTCGAGCGCTGGCCGCGACGACGAGGCCCCAGGCGCTACTGCCTGTAGCGGCCTGAAGCCCTCGTCGGATGTTCGGCTGCAAGGATCACGAGGTGATCCGCCGCGCACTGGTCGCCATGGCGATGGTGGCCCTCGTCTCCTCCTGTGCCGGGCGGGACGGTCGTGATCCGCTCCTCGGTGGTGCGGAGTCGCTCTGTGGCGAGCGGGCGATCCCTCGCTCGGCGGTGCCCGTGCCCGAGGGGTTCCGGATCCACGACAGCGCGCTCGTCGAACCGATCGGTTGTGGCGCGTCCTACCTGCGGGAGGCCACCGTCGGAGCGCCCGCCGACTCGACGGCTGCGCCGGCCGATCGGTACGTCGACGCGCTCCTCGCCCAGGGGTGGTTGCACACCGCCTGCGCGAGACCTTGGTCGGCCTGCCTCGACGACGGCCGCCACGTCATCGCCGTCGACGGGCGGGGGAGCGTCGTCGCCGTGACCGTCCAACCGAGTTCGAGCACCTAGCCCGGTGGATGCACGGCGGTCAGCATGATGATCTGGGTGATCCTGCTCTTCCCGTTCGCCTGCTGGCTGGCCTGGGCGGTGGCCAGGCGGGTGCTCCGCCTGCCGCGGCTGATCCGATCGGGACCCGGACCGATCATGCCGCCCTCG
>DATAGR010000118.1:0-10581 GCA_036263575.1 Aquihabitans sp.
CGTAGACCCGCTGCACGGTGGCCAGCCCGGGCCCGTCGTCGCCGCAGGAATCGCACCGGTCGCTCATGGCCGGCACGGTAGCGGCGGGTGCCGGGGAGCCGGCAGCCCATCGCCGCGTCTGCGGCCGAGGGGTGACGCCGCCCCGGCACGTTCACCCCTTCGGCACGGAATGGATGCGGCGCGGCGCGCGGTTCTACGGTGGGAACACCGCCGGTAGCCGAACGGCACTGGACGGGACATCCAAGGAGGCTCCATGAGCTCGAACACCGGTTCCGCGCCCTCGGGCGCGCCCCTCACCGTCCCCGCGATCGCCGCCCGCAAGGTCCGGCGGGGTGCCGAGCCCCTGGTCATGGTGACGGCGTACGACGCGCCGGGCGCCCGGATCGCCAGCGAGGCGGGCGTCGACCTGATCCTCGTCGGGGACTCCGTCGCCATGGTGGTGCTCGGCTACGACGACACCCTCCAGGTCAGCGTCGACGACATCGCCCACCACACCGCGGCGGTGGCCCGGGCCAAGCCCCGTCCGCTGATCGTCGCCGACCTGCCGTGGATGAGCTACCACGTGTCCACCGAGGACACCGTGCGCAACGCCGCGGCGCTGATCCGGGCCGGCGCCGAGTCGGTCAAGCTCGAGGGCGGGCGCAAGCGCCTGCGCATGGTCGAGGCCCTGGTCGACGCCGAGATCCCGGTCATGGGCCACCTCGGCCTCACCCCCCAGTCGGTGCACGCCATGGGCGGCTTCAAGGTCCAGGCCAAGGGCTCCGAGGCGGCCCGGGCGCTGGTCGACGACGCCAAGGCGCTGGCCCACGCCGGCTGCTTCGCCATCGTGCTCGAGGGCGTGCCGACCGAGGTGGCCGGCATGGTCACCGCCGCGGTCGACGTGCCGGTGATCGGCATCGGCGCCGGCCCCGACGTCGACGGCCAGGTGCTCGTGTACCACGACGTGCTCGGCATCGAGGACCGCCTGGCGCCCAAGTTCGTGCGTCGCTACGCCGACCTGAAGGCCGCGTCGGTCGCCGCCATCGGCGCCTACGCCGACGACGTGCGCTCCGGGGCGTTCCCGGCGCCGGCCGAGTCGTACCACCTCTCGGCCGAGGTGGCCGAGACGCTGGGCCTCTACGGCCGCAACGCCTGAGCCCGACCGCGGCTCGCCGCCGGTCGCCACCGGCCAGACTCGTCCCGTGACCGTGCGCCGCCGCCCCGACGCACCGCGCCGCCTTCCGCTCGCCGTGCTCCTGGGCGCGGCCCTCGTGCTCGGTCCGGCGGCGTGCGGCGACGGGGGTGACGACGATGCCTCGGGCCGGGCCACGAGCGCGCCGACCACGACCGCCGTGGCCGACCCGTCGGCCGGCGACGGCGGCGTCGCGCTGGGGGAGGGGTGGGAGCCGGCGGTGGGCGGGCGCACGCGGTTGGCCGGCTTCGGCGAGGCGGCGGTGACCATCACCGCCGCCGACGGCGAGACGTGCGAGGTGTGCCTGCTCACCGCGACCACGACCGACCAGCGGGCGCGCGGCCTGATGGAGGTCACCGACCCGGATCTCGGCGGCTACGACGGCATGCTCTTCGAGTACGACGAGGACGCGTCGGGCGGCTTCTGGATGCGCAACACCCCGATGCCGCTCTCGATCGCCTACTTCGACGCCGAGCGCACGCTCGTCTCGGCGACCGACATGGCGCCGTGTGACGACGTGGCGAGCTGCCCGACGTACCCGCCCGAGGGCCCGTTCCGCTATGCCCTCGAGCTCCCCGACGGCGGCCTCGACGAGCTGCTGGTCGCCGACGGGAGCACGTTCCGGATCGACGGGCGCACGTGCCCGGCGGCCGACCGCGCCTGAGCCGCCCGGTTCTGTCACACCCCCCGGGCACGCTGGGGACCGATGCGGCCCCCGACCGGGTGGTCCGCTACCGTGGCACGGTCCAATACGACCCTGCCCCGGCAACTCGGCACGGGGCCCCGGCGATGCCGGGTCCACAGGGAGGTGATGCTCGCGATGCGAGCCTACGAACTGATGGTCATCTTCGACGGTGACCTCGACGAGAGCACCGTCGCCGGTGTGATCAACCAGGTGACGGCCCAGGTCGAGGCGGCGGATGGCACCGTCCCCAAGACCGAGAAGTGGGGCCGCCGCCGCTTCGCCTACGAGATCAACCACAAGACCGAAGGGTTCTACGTGGTGTTCGAGATCGAGGCCGAGCCGGGTGCGCTCGACACGGTCGACCGCAACCTGCGCCTCGCGGACGAGGTCGTCCGCCACAAGATCATCCGGCTCCCCGATGCCGAGGCGCACCGCCGCGGCCTGCTCGGAGCCCCCGCCCCGGCCGTCGAGGCCGGGTAGGAGGAACCATGGACAACACCGTGACCCTCGTGGGCAACGTGACCCGCGACCCCGAGCTGCGCTACACGCCCTCGGGCCAGACCGTGGCCACCTTCGGCCTCGCCGTCAACCGACGCTGGCAGAACCGCCAGACCCAGGAGTGGGAGGAGCAGGTCTCCTTCTTCGACATCAAGTCCTGGTCCGGCCTCGCCGAGAACGTCGCCGAGTCGGTCCAGCGGGGCACCCGCGTGATCGTCACCGGTCGCCTGGAGCAGCGCTCCTGGGAGACCGACAACGGCGAGAAGCGGTCCAAGGTCGAGGTCGTGGCCGACGAGATCGCCCCCAGCCTGCGGTGGGCCACCGCCCAGGTGCAGAAGATCGAGCGCTCCGGCGGCCCCTCGGGCGGCGGGGGCGGCTTCAGCGGTGGCGGCGGTGGCGGCTCCCGCCCCGCAGCCAACGAGCCCAACAACTACGACGGGGAGGAGCCCTTCTGATGGCACCCAAGCCGAAGCGCGCCAAGAACAAGGACAACGCGCGCCGCTCCAAGAAGAAGATCAGCATCCTGACCCAGGAGACCGTCGACTACGTCGACTACAAGGACGTCAACCTGCTCCGCCGGTTCATGTCCGACCGGGCCAAGATCCGCGCCCGCCGGGTGACCGGCAACGACGCCCAGCAGCAGGCGGTGGTGGCCATGGCCATCAAGAACGCACGCGAGATGGCGCTGCTGCCCTACGCCAACCGGGTCACGCAGCAGCGTGGCGGTCGCGACCGCGGCAGCGAGCGTGGGATCCGGGCCGACGGCCCGCCGCCGCGCCCGACCGCGCCGCCGCCGGCCGGTGGCGAGGCCGCCGACGCCGAGTTCGACGGTGAGGCCACCCTGGCCGAGGAGGTGGAGGCCTGATGCGCCTCATCCTCCGCTCCGACGTGGCGGGTGTGGGCAACAAGGGCGACGTCGTCGACGTCACCAACGGCTACGGGCGCAACTACCTGCTGCCCCGGGGCCTGGCCTTCGTCGCCACCGCCGGCGCCGAGTCGCAGGCCGAGGGCATGCGCCGCGCCCGCGACGTCAAGGACGCCGCGGCTCGCGCCGCGGCCGAGGACGTCGCCAAGTCGCTGGTGAACTCGCCGGTCACGATCTCGGCACGCGTCGGCTCCGACGAGCGCCTGTTCGGGTCGATCACCACGACCGACATCGCCGAGGCGATCAACGCCCAGAAGGGCGTGGCCATCGACCGCCGGCAGATCTCGCTCAGCGAGCCGATCAAGACCGTCGGCACCCACCTGGTGCCGGTCAAGCTCCACGCCAGCGTGGAGTTCCCGGTCACCGTCGAGGTCGGGCCCGAGGCCTGATCCCGGGCGGCCCGTCGGGCCGTCGCCATCGCACCGCACGTCGACGTCCGGGGGGTCCGCCCCCCGGACGTCGTGCGTCCGGGCCGGGGGCGTCCACAGGCGCGCCCGCTTCTCCACAGCTCACCCACAGCCTGTCGGCACTACCCCTCCACAGCCCCCACGGCGGAGACTGCCAGGAACCCATGGACGACGACCTCCCTCCGTACGACGACGGCCCGGACGACTACCTCGACGCGCCGCCCTCGCGCGGCCGAGGCGGTCCCGCGCTCCGGGGTGCCGCCGGCCGGGTGCCGCCGCACAACCTCGACGCCGAGGAGAGCCTGCTCGGGGCCATGCTCCTGTCGCGGGCCGCCATCGACGTCGCCTCCGAGTCCGTCTCGCCCGACGACTTCTACAAGCCGGCCCACGGCCACATCTACGACGCCATCACCTCGCTGTCGGCCCAGGGCGAGCCCGTCGATCCGGTCACCGTGGCCGAGGAGCTGCGCCGGGCCGACCTGCTCGACGCCATCGGCGGGCCGGCCACCCTGATCTCCCTGCAGGCCGCCACCCCGGCCACCTCCAGCGCGGCGCGCTACGCCAAGATCGTCGAGGAGCACGCCCTCCTGCGGGGCCTGATCCGGGTGGCGGGCGAGATCTCCGAGCTCGGCTACAGCCTCCCGGACGACGTCACCAAGGCGCTCGACGACGCCGAGACGATGATGTTCAAGGTCGCCGAGCACCGCCAGACCGACTCCATGTCGCGCCTGCACGACCTCCTCGACCAGACCCTCGACAGCCTGGAGGCGCTCTACGAGCGCGGCGACGCCATCACCGGCACGCCCACCGGCTTCACCGACTTCGACGAGCTCACCGCCGGCCTCCAGCCCAACGCCCTGATCGTGGTCGGCGCCCGCCCCGGCATGGGCAAGACCTCGTTCGCCATGGGCATGGCCGGCCACGCCGCCCTCGAGGCCCACCGCCCGGTGCTGTTCTTCTCGCTGGAGATGAGCCGGGTGGAGCTCTCGCAGCGGCTGCTGTGCTCCGAGGCCCGCGTCGACTCCACCAAGGTCCGCAACGGCCGGCTCAGCGACGACGACTGGCGCCGGGTCAGCCACGCCATCGGCCGCCTGGGCGAGGCCAACCTCTGGATCGACGACAACCCGAACGTCACCGTGATGGAGATCCGCTCGAAGGCCCGCCGCCTGCAGCAGCGCGTCGGCCAGCTCGGCATGATCGTCGTCGACTACATCCAGCTCATGAGCGGCCGGTCCGGGGCCGAGAGCCGCCAGGTCGAGGTGGCCGAGATCAGCCGTGGGCTCAAGATCCTCGCCCGCGAGCTGGAGTGCCCGGTGGTGGCCCTCGCCCAGCTGAACCGTGGCCTGGAGCAGCGGGCCGACAAGCGGCCGATGCTCTCGGACCTTCGCGAGTCGGGCTCGCTGGAGCAGGACGCCGACGTCGTGGTCTTCCTCTACCGCGACGAGCAGTACAACAGCGACTCGCCCGACCGGGGCACCGCCGAGGTCCTCGTGGCCAAGCACCGCGCCGGGCCCACCGGCATGGTGCGCCTGGCGTTCCTCGACCACTACACCAAGTTCGCCAACATGGCGCGCGAGTAGCGGTGGTCCCGCCGGCGGCGCGCTGGGGCGGCCCCACGGGCGCGGCGGCGCGCTGCCGCCCGCCCGTGGTGCCCGCCGAGCTGGAGCCGCTCGAGCTCGACCGGCTGGAGGACGACGACGGCTGGAGCGAGGTCGAGGTGCGGGGCGGTGCGGTGGGCGCCGACGCCGAGCGCGTCGCGTTCACCCGGTCCCGCCTCGTGGGCGTCCGCCTGGCGGCGGCCCGGCTGCACCGCCCCGAGTTGACCGACGTCGTGCTGGTCGACTGCGACCTCGCCGGCGCCGTGCTCGAGGAGGCGACGCTCGTGCGGGTGTCCTTCGAGCGCTGCCGCCTGTCGGGCGCCGACCTCGGCGGGGCCCAGCTGACCGACGTCCGCATCGTCGACGGCCAGCTCGACGACCTCGGCCTCCGCATGGTGGCCGCCACCCGGCTCGAGGTCGAGGGCGGCTCGGCGGCACGCGTCGACCTCTACCGGGCGCGGGTGCCGGGCAGCGCGTGGCTGGGCACCGACCTCACCGGCGCCGACCTCTCGGGCGCCGACCTGGCCCGGGCCCGGCTCCACGGCTCAACCCTCGTGGACCTCACCGGGGCGTCGGCCCTGAAGGGCACCGTCATCGCCCCGGACCAGACCGTGGCCGTCGGCCTGGCCCTCATCGGCGACGCCGGCATCACCGTCGACGAGGACGCCTGACGGGCGACGCAGGGAGCGGCCGGGCGAGCCGCGGCGAGGGTCAGCGCTCGAACTGGGCCAGCAGCGTCGAGCGGCTCATGGCCCCGCTGCTCGCCCGCACGCTGCGTGCCAACCTGGTCGGCGACCTCGAGCGGCTCGAGCGCCTCCTGGACGGTGCCGACCGCTGAGCGCGCCGCCGCAGCAGCCGCCCGACCACCGGCGCCCTCCGCCTCGGCTCAGCCGAACCGGCGGCGGAGGGCGTCGCGCGTGGCGGCGTCGCCGGGGAAGAACGACTCGATGGCGAGCTCGGAGAGGGTCACGTCGAGCGCCGTCCCGAACGTGGCCAGCGTGCTGAAGAGCAGCAGCTCGTCGTCGCCGCTGCGCACCCGGAGGGGCGAGAACAGCAGGTCCTGCGGCTCGACCGCGGCCGACGACGCCCGGTGCACGCCGGGGTACGAGGCCAGCTCGTCGTGGAGCTCGGTCAGGGCGGCGTCGCCCGACAGCAGGGCCTGGCGCTGGAGCCGGGTGAGCAGGTGGGCGCCGTAGTCGGCCAGGTTGACGATGCGCGGCGCCAGCCCGTCGGGGTGGAGGCACACCCGCAGGGCGTTGGCCGGTGGTGCCAGGAGCTCGGGCGCCACCCCCTCGGCCAGGATCGCCAGGGCGGCGTCGTTGGCGGCGACCAGGTTCCACCGGCCGTCCACGATCACCGCCGGGTACGGCGAGTGGCCGGCGAGGACGGCGTCGAGCGCCTCGCGAGCCGGGGCCATCACCTCGGCGTCGAGCCGGTTCTCCGGGTACACCGGCGCGTAGCCCGCGGCGAGCAGCAGGGTGTTGCGCTCCCGCAGCGGCACCTCGAGCTCCTCGGCCAGGTGGAGCAGGAGCTCGCGGCTGGGCTTCGATCGGCCCGTCTCCACGAAGCTGAGGTGCCGGGACGACACCTCGGCCCCGATCGACAGGTCGAGCTGGCTCAACCGCCGACGGCGCCGCCAGTCGCGCAGCAGCTCGCCGACGGCTGGGGTGCTGGTTGGGGCCACGTCGGCGACCCTACCGACGCGTCCGCGACCGGTCGCCTACCTGTGAGGTAGGGCGCCCATGACCCCGCACGTCATCGCCACGGCTACCCGGGTCGGGTGACGGTGACGACGCCGGATCGCCCGGCGCCCCGACCGAGGAGCTCACCATGACCGACATCGCCACCGACCCGACCACCGACCCGACCGCCGCTGCGCCGGCCGACATCACGACGGTCGTCGACGCCTACTTCGCCATGTGGAACGAGGACGACGCCGCCGAGCGGGGGCGGCTGATCGCCACCGCCTGGGCCCCCGAGGGGGCCTACGCCGACCCCCTGCTCACCGCCGTGGGCCACGAGGCCCTCGGCGAGATGGTCGAGGCGGTCCACGCCCAGTACCCCGGCGCCCGCTTCCGCCGGACCACGGCGATCGACGGCCACCACGGCTTCCACCGCTTCGGCTGGCAGCTCGGGGAGGGCGACCAGCTCGTTGTTGCCGGCCTCGACGTGGCCCACACCGGCGACGACGGCCGCCTCACCGGCATCGCCGGCTTCTTCGGGCCCCTGGCCGACGAGCCCGCCTGACCCGGCGGTGGCCCCGGACCGGGCTCGGCGGGCCCGGACCGGGTTCCGGCCACACTGGGCCGGTGCCCCCGCCCCCACCGCCGCCGACCACCGGCTTGCCGGTGGAGGAGGTGGTCGACGAGGTCCGCCGGGCGCTGGCCGAGCCGGGCCACGCGGTGCTGGTGGCCCCGCCGGGCGCCGGCAAGACCACCGTCGTGCCCATCCGGCTGCTCGGGGAGCCGTGGCTCGGCGACCGGCGGATCGTGGTCCTGGAGCCCCGGCGCCTGGCGGCGCGCGCTGCGGCCCGCCGGATGGCGGAGCTGCTGGGCGAGCCGGTCGGGCGGACCGTGGGCTACCGCACGCGCGACGAGCGGGTCGTGGGCGCGGCGACCCGCATCGAGGTCGTGACCGAGGGGATCCTGGTGCGCCGGCTGCAGGGCGACCCGTCGCTCGAGTGCACCGGCCTCGTGGTGCTCGACGAGGTGCACGAGCGCAACCTGGTCACGGACCTGTCGCTGGCCTTCCTGCTCGACGCCCGGCAGGCCCTGTGCCCCGACCTGCGGGTGCTGGCCATGTCGGCCACGGTGGCCGCCGACCGGCTCGCGGCGACCATCGGCGGGGACGGCGAGCCGGCGCCGGTGGTCCGCAGCGACGGCCGCCAGCACCCGGTGGCGGTGCGGTGGTGGCCGCCGGAGCCGCGCGACCGACCCGAACGCCACGTGGGGCGGGTGGTGGCGGCGGCGCTCGCAGCCGCACCGGAGGGCGACGTCCTCGTCTTCCTGCCGGGCGCGGCCGAGATCGATCGGACCGCGCAGGCCCTGCGAGGCGTGGGTGCCGGCGGCGCACCCGTCGACGTCCGGCCGCTGCACGGGCGGCTGCCCGTCGCCGACCAGGACCGAGCCCTGGCCCCCTCGCCGGCCGGGCGGCGCCGGGTGGTGCTGGCCACCGACATCGCGGAGTCGAGCCTGACCGTGGCCGGCGTGCGGATCGTGGTCGACGCCGGGCTGGCCCGCAGCCCCCGGTTCGACCCGGGCACCGGCCTGACCCGACTGGCCACCAGCGCGGCCTCACGAGCCGCCGCCGACCAGCGTGCCGGCAGGGCCGGGCGTCTGGCCCCGGGCGTCGCCCACCGGCTGTGGTCCGAAGCCGACCACCATCGCCGGCCGGCGTTCCCCGAACCCGAGATCGCCGTCGTCGACCTGGCCGGTGCGGCGCTGGAGGTGGCGGCGTGGGGCAGCGACGTCGCCGAGCTCCCGTTCCCGGACCAGCCACCGGCCCGGGCGTGGGCCGAGGCGCTGGCGCTGCTGCGCGAGCTCGGCGCCCTCGACGTCGCCGGGCGCCCCACGGCGACGGGCCGGGCCATGGCCGACCTGCCCCTGCACCCCCGCCTCGCCCGCCTGGTGGTCGACGGGCGGCGTGCGGGCCGGGGTTGGGAGGCGGTGGCGTTGGCGGCCGTGCTCGACGAGCGCGACGTGCTGCGGGGCCGCCGCGACGAGCGCCCGGCCGACCTGGCGCCGAGGGTCGCCGCGGTCGGGGCCGGGGCGCCGCTCGCCGACGCGGACCGCGATGCCGTGCGCGCCGTCGCCCGGCGGGCCAAGGACCTGGCGCGCCGGGCCGACGTGCGACCCGGGCCGGTGGGCGCCGCCGAGGTCGGCCCGCTCGTCGCCCTGGCGCACCCCGACCGCATCGCCCAGGCCCGTGGCGGCGGGCGATTCCGGCTGCGGGGCGGCGGCGGTGGCTGGCTGCCGGCGGCCGACCCGCTGGCCGGCGCCCCGTTCCTCGCGGTGGCCGACCTCGACGTCGGCACGGGGGACGGCCGGATCCGGACCGCCGCCGCACTCGACGCCACCGACGTGCGGGCCCTCGTCGCCGACGAGGTCGAGGAGGTCACGACCGTCGCCTGGGACGACGGGCGCGACGACCTGCGCCGCCGCACCGAGGTCCGGGCCGGGGCGATCGTGCTCGACACCGCCGAGGGCCCGGCGACCGCCGGCCCGGCCACCACCGCGGCCCTGCTCGACCGGGTGCGGGCCACCGCCGGCGGCGTCCTCTCCTGGACCGACGGCGCCCGGCGCCTGCAGCAGCGGCTGGCCTTCCTGCACCGCCACGAGCCCGACCGCTGGCCGGACGTCTCCGACCGCGCCCTCCTCGACGACCTCGACACCTGGCTCGGCCCGCACCTGGTCGGCGCGACCGGGCGCCGTGACCTGGCACGCGTCGACGTGGCCCGGTGCCTCCGGACCCGGCTGGGCCACGCCCTCGTCGGCGACCTCGACCGTCTGGCCCCCGAGCACGTGGCCCTCGGAGACGGGCGGGAGGTGGCCGTGCGCTACGACGACGAGGCCCCGTCGGCGGCGATGCGGGTGCAGGAGGCCTACGGCACCACCCGGCACCCTGCGGTGCTCGGCGGCCGGGTGCCGGTGGTGCTGCACCTGCTGTCGCCGGCCGGGCGGCCGCTGCAGGTGACCGCCGACCTGCCCCGCTTCTGGGCGGGGTCGTGGGCGGAGGTCCGCAAGGAGGTGGCCGGGCGCTACCCGAAGCACGACTGGCCGGTGGACCCGGCGACGGCGCCGCCCGGCGGCCGCCGCCGTCCTCGCCGCAGTTGAGGGCGACCGGTCCGCCGACCGACGCCCTCAGCCGACCTCGTCGCCGGAGCCGGCGGCCTCGGCCTCGAGGCGGCGGCGTTCGAGCAGCGCCGCCTTGGCGTCGGTGATGGAGGTGCCCCGCCCGGTGAGCTTTCGGTACAGCTCGATCAGCCCGGTGACGGCGAAGGAGATGGCGAGCCCCAGGCCGAGGCCGGCCCACCAGTGCTCCTCGAAGACCTCGCCCCCGACGTAGCCGATGACGGCGGCGTAGACCGCCCAGATCACCGCGGCGGCGACGGTGGAGGCCACGAACCGGGGCCGGTCGTAGCGGACGTACCCGGCGCCGAACGTGATCGCCGTGCGCCCGCCGGGGATGAAGCGGGCGAGGATGATCATCGAGGAGCCCCGGCTGGCGAGGGCGGCCTCCGCCCAGCCCAGGGCCCGCCCGAGGCGTCCCGGCATCTGCTCGGGGGTCTTCCCCCTCCG
>DATAGR010000119.1:0-2459 GCA_036263575.1 Aquihabitans sp.
CGTGAAGGTGGTGGCGGTCGCCCTGATCCCCGTGGCCCTCTGGTTCGTCTTCGGGTTCCTCGGCATCACCGGCATCAAGGGCCTCGCCATGGGCGGCCTGCTCGGCGCCCTGCTCATCTTCGGCCCCGACGCCCGCCTCAACCGCCAGGTGGAGGAGCGCAAGACCGAGATCCGCAAGAAGCTGCCCGACGTCCTCGACCTCCTCGTGATCAGCGTGGAGGCCGGCCTCGGGTTCGAGCAGGCCCTCGACCGCACCGTCGGCGCCGTGCCCGGCCCGCTCACCGAGGAGTTCGCCCGCATGCTGGGCGAGACCCGGGCCGGGGCCTCGCGTGCCAACGCCATGCGCGCCATGGAGAAGCGCTGCGACGTGCCGGAGCTCCGCTCCTTCGTGCTCGCCATCCTCCAGGCCGACACCTTCGGCGTGTCGATCGGCCGGGTGCTGCGGGCCCAGGCCGACGAGATGCGCATCAAGCGGCGCCAGATGGCGCAGGAGAAGGCGCAGAAGGCGCCGGTCAAGATGATGATCCCGATGGTGTTCTGCGTGTTCCCCGCGCTGTTCGTCGTGGTCATCGGCCCCGCCATCGTCAACATCTCCAAGACGTTCTGACCCAGCGGCCATGCTGGACGCCATGCCGACGCAACGAGCCCGGGCCACGGTGGCCCGGGGCCCGCTCGACGTCGACGACCCCGGCGCCCAGCCGGCCGAGGCGGTGCCGGCCGGCCCACGCCGCCGCCCCGCGCCGAGGCTCGACACGGTGGTCGCCGTGGCCCTCGGCGTGGTCGGCCTGCGCCTGGGCCTGGCCCCGCTCCACGACAACAGCTTCCTGACCCACCTCGCCACCGGTCGGCTGATCCTCGACGAGGGGGGCGTGCCCCGCACCGACCCCTACTCGTTCACCGCGCTCGGCGATCCGTGGACCGTGCAGAGCTGGGGGGCCAGCGTGCTCTACGCCGGCATCGAGCAGGTGGCCGGCCTGGGCGGCATCCGCCTCGTCGTGGGCCTCTGCTCGGCCCTCCTCGCCGTGCTCGCCTGGGAGCTCACCCGGCCGGCCGGGCGGCTCGTGGGCCGCCTCGTCGTGGTGGTCCCCGTCGTCGCCGTCGGCAGCTCCTTCTGGTCGCCCCGGCCGCTGATCTTCGGGCTGGTCTTCCTCGCGGTGGTGCTCCTCGCCGCCGAGGGCCGCTTCGACCCGCGCTGGTTGGTGCCGGTGCTGTGGGTGTGGGCGAACGTCCACGGCTCGTTCCCGCTCGGGCTGGCCGCGCTGGCCACGCTCGCCGTGGGGCGGGCCCTCGATCGGGGGTCGCCGCGCATCGAGCTGCGCGCACTGGCGTGGGCCGGTCTCGGGACGCTGCTCGCGGCCGTCAACCCACTGGGTCCGAAGCTGCTGCTGTTCCCGCTCCAGCTCCTGCAGCGCCGTGAGGCCTTCGCCGAGATCGTCGAGTGGAAGCCGCCGCAGTGGCAGAGCTGGGGCGAGCGGGCGTTCGCGCTCCAGCTGGTGCTGGCGGTGGTGGTGCTCCTCGTGCGCGGTCGCCGCTGGCGGGCCGCCGTGCCGCTGGTGGTCTTCGGCGTCGCCGCCCTGACCAGCATGCGGAACATCCCCCAGGCCAGCCTCGTCATCGCCCTCGGCACCGCCGCGGGCCTGGCCGACCTGGGCACGATCGACGGCGCCCGGCGCACGCCGATCGCCCGCCCCGTCGTGGCCGTCCTCGGCGTCCTCGCCCTGCTCCTGACCGCAGGGATGCTGACCCAGCCCCACACCGACCTGTCGAGCTACCCGACCAGGTCGGCGGCCTGGATGCGCGGCGAGGGCTTGCTGGACCTCGAGAGCCGGGTGGTCACCCGGGACTACGTCGGCAACTACTTCGAGGCCCGCTTCGGCCCCGACGAGGTGCGGACCTACGTCGACGACCGCGTCGACATGTTCCCCCTCGCGGTCATCCGCGACTACACCTCGCTGCTCGACCCCGGGACCGACTACCAGGCCGTGCTCGAACGGGCCCGGGCGACGGCGGTGCTGTGGGACCGCGACAGCGACCTCGGCCGCTGGCTGGAGCGCACCTCCCGCTGGCGGATCGTGCACCGAGACGCCGACTGGCTCGTGGCGCTGCCTGCGACGTGAGCGACCGGGCGCCCGGCGAGGGTACGGGTGCGCAGCGAGGTGAATGATCCGCATGGCCCATGGAGCGGCGGCCCGGCGGCGCCGATGACCCTGACAGGACGATTCGGCCAGGAGGCGGCGATGCACCACCACGAGGGAACGGTGACCCACGAGCGCAGGACGCGCGAGCGGGGCGCCAGCGCGGTGGAGTACGCGCTGCTCCTCGCCCTCATCGCCGGCATCGTGTTCAGCGCCGTCTCCTTCTTCGGGGAGAACACCCGAGGCGGGTTCGGCCGCTCGGCGGACTGCATCTCGGTGGCCTACGAGGGCGGCGACCCGGCCTGCTGAGGCTCCGGCCGCGAG
>DATAGR010000120.1:0-2387 GCA_036263575.1 Aquihabitans sp.
GGCGAGGACGCCAGCCCGTGCTCCACCAGCGCGTCGGACCGCTGGTACGTGCCCTCCGGGGCCACCGTGCGGGGCGCCACCGAGCAGCTCGTCCTCTACAACCCGTTCCCCGACGCGACCAGCGTCGACATCAGCTTCGCCACCGACGAGGGCGGCGGCACCGGCGTCAACCCCGCCCTCGTCCGGGCGCCGCGCGCCCTGCAGGGACTCTCGGTGCCACCGCGCTCGCTGCGACTCGTGCCGCTCGACCAGCTGCCGGCCCGCCGATCGCAGATCGCCACGACGGTCCGGGCCCGCACCGGTCGGATCCTCGTCGACCGGGTCCAGCTCTTCGACGGCACCGGCGACCCCCTCGGCGGCGGCGAGGACGACGCCGAGGCCGGCCCGACCCCGGAGGGGCTGGCGTCGACCGCCGCCATCCCCACCACCGCCGCCCGGTGGCTCTTCCCCGACGCCGTGCGGACCGCGGGCACCAGGACGCTGGTCGCGGTCCACAACCCGAGCAGCCGGCCCGCCGAGGTCGACGTGGCCATCACCTACCAGGAGGCCGACCGCTTCCCGGACATCGAGCCCGTCCAGCTCACCGTGCGCGCCGGCCAGCAGGAGCTCGTCGACCTCTCGGCGATCGCCGAGATCGCCGAGGCCACGCCGTACACGATCGACGTGCGCTCCCTCGAGGGCGTGCCCGTCGTGGCCGAGCAGCTCGTCCACGGCGCCGTGCCGGCGGCGCCGCCGACCACCGCCGAGGACGGCGCGACCGAGGAGCCACCACCTGACGACGAGGGCGGCGAGGCGGAGGAGGCCCCGCCGGAGGACGACGAGGCGGCCGAGGCCACCGACGTCGAGCCGTCCACGGGGTTCGCGGTCGTGCCCGGCAGCCCGGTCGCCGCCGAGGCGTGGTTGCTGCCGTCCTTCACCGCCGGCACCCGGCGGACGGCCCAGGTGGTCGTGGCCAACCCCGGGCCCGACCCCGTCACGGTGCGGGTCGTCGGGTTCGCGAACGGGCGGCGCTCGGTCCTGGAGGCCGCCACGGTGCGCGTGCCGGCCGGCGACCGCCGGACCCTCGCCCTGGCCGACCTCGAGGACAACCCCGGCCTGCTGGTGCGGGCGAGCGGCGCCGTCGTGGTCGGTCGGTCGGTCGTCTCCGAGCAGGGGCGCGGCGTGGTGTGGGCGCTGGCGACGCCCCTCCCCGAGACGGTTCGCGCCCTGCCCCCGCTCGGCTGAGTCCCGGCGACCGGGCCCTGCGCCGGCCGGCGCCGGCGCTGCCAGACTGGCCCCCGTGGGCCAGGTCCTGATCGTCGTCGTGCTCGGAGCCCTCGCGGTCGGCGTGGCCGCGCTGCTCCGGCGTCGTGGCGCCGACGCGCCGCAGCCGGGTGCGTCGTGGGCGGTGCCGTCGCACCTCGACCGGGCCGACTTCGAACGGCCCGACGCGCCCTGGCTGGTGGCGGTGTTCTCCTCGGCCACGTGCCTCTCGTGCCAGGGCACCTGGGCCAAGGCGCAGCTGCTCGGCTCCGACGCGGTGGCCGTGCAGGAGGTGGAGGCCGTTGCCCGCAAGGACCTCCACGAGCGCTACCGCGTCGAGGCGGTGCCCATGGTGCTGGTGGCCGACGCCTCCGGTGCGGTGGCCCGGTCGTTCGTCGGGGAGCCGACGGCGACGGACCTGTGGGCGGCGCTGGCCGAGCTGCGCGAGCCCGGAACCGTGCCGCCGTCCTGCACCCACGACTGAGCGGGGGTGCGGACGGCGTCAGCGGGTGCGGTCGATCAGTCCTCGGTGGTGACCGGGGCCTCGTGGTGGACCTGGGCCCGGGGCGGGGCGCCGGCGGCCAGGTCGACGAGGCGCTGCACCTCGGCCCCGTCGAGGGTCTCGTGCTCGAGCAGGCCCCGGGCCACGAGGTCGAGCCCGTTGCGGTGCTCGGTCAGGAGGTCCTCGCACGCCTTCTCGCAGGCCCGGAGGATCTTCTCGACCTCCTCGTCGATGACCCGTGCCGTCTCGTCGGAGTAGTCCCGGGCGTTGCCCATGAGGTCCTCGCCGAGGAACACCTGCCCCTGCGAGCCCCAGGCCATGGGGCCGATGCGCTCGCTCATGCCCCACTCGCGGACCATCTTGCGGGCCCGCTCGGTGGAGACGACGAGGTCGTTGTTGGCGCCGGTGGAGACCACGCCGAACACGAGCTTCTCGGCGATGCGCCCGCCCATGGCCACGACGATCGAGGCGTCGAGGTAGTCCCGGTTGTAGGAGTGCTTGTCCTCCTGGGGGAGCTGCTGGGTGACGCCCAGGGCCATGCCCATCGGGAGGATGGTCACCTTGTGTACGGGGTCGGCCTCGTCGAGGACGGTGGCGCAGACGGCGTGCCCGGCCTCGTGGTAGGCGGTGAGCTCCTTCTCCT
>DATAGR010000121.1:0-2513 GCA_036263575.1 Aquihabitans sp.
TGCTCGAGGCGGTCGCGGCCGCGGGCCGGCTCGACCTGCTCGTGCTCAACGCCGGCGACCTCGGCCCCAGCCCGCTCCCCCACGTCCGCGACCTGCACCCCGACGACCTCGCCGCCGTGCTGGCGGCCAACGTCGTGGCCCCCCAGGCGCTGGTGTGGGAGGCGCTGCCCGCCCTGCGCACCGCCGGCGGGACGGTGGTGGCCGTCACGTCCGACGCCGCCGTCGAGGCCTATGAGGGCTGGGCCGCCTACGGCGCCAGCAAGGCGGCGCTCGAGCACCTGGCGCGGGTGCTGGCCGAGGAGGAGCCGGCGATCGCCGTGCACCGCATCGACCCCGGCGACCTCCGCACCGACATGCACCAGGCCGCCTTCCCCGGCGAGGACATCTCCGACCGCCCCGAGCCCGAGGCGGCCGTGCCGGGCATCCTCGCCGTCGTCCGCCGACGACCGCCGAGCGGGCGGCGGTGGCGGGCCCAGGACGCCGACGCCGAGCTGACCGATGTCGGGCTGTCGGCCGCACGCCAGGACGTCGGAGCATGACCACCGCCGCCGCACCTCGGGACGAGGTCCTCGACTTCGTCCTCCCCCCGGAGCTCGAGGCCCACGAACCGCCCGAGGCCGCGGGCCGGCCGCGCGACGACGTGCGGCTCCTCGTCAGCGTCGGCACCGAGGAACCGGTCGACACCCGCCTCGGCTTCCTCCCCACCCACCTCCGGCCCGGCGACCTCCTGGTCGTCAACACCTCGGCGACCGTCCCCGCCGCCCTCGACGGCGTGCGGGCCGACGGCGAGGCGGTCGCGGTGCACCTCTCGACGCCGCTCCCCGACGGCACGTGGCTGCTGGAGGTGCGGCGGCGCGTCGACGGCACGACCGAGCCGTACGGCCGCACCATGGCGGGCGAGGCGATCGAGCTGCCCGGTGGCGCCCGACTCGTGGTCACGGCGGCGTGGCGGTCGTCGACCCGGTTGACCGTCGCCGAGCTCCACCTCGGCGGTCCGCTCCTGCCGTACCTGGCCCGCTGGGGCCACCCGATCCGCTACCGCCACGTGCCCGTGCCGTGGCCCATCGGCACCTACCAGACCGTCTTCGCCGACCGCCCGGGGTCGGCCGAGATGCCGAGCGCCAGCCGCCCGTTCACGGCCGACCTCGTGACCCGCCTGGTGAGCTCCGGCGTCGCCATCGCCCCGGTGACCCTCCACACGGGGGTGTCGTCGCTCGAGGAGCACGAGGACCCGTACCCGGAGCGCTTCGACGTGCCGGCCTCGACGGCCGAGCGCGTCGTCGACACCCACCGCCACGGCGGCCGGGTCGTGGCCCTCGGGACCACGGCGGCCCGGGCCCTCGAGTCGGCGCTGGCGCCCGCCCCGTCAGCAGGGGGCGCGTCGGCCCCGGTGGCCGCCTCCGGGTGGACCGAGCGGGTCATCTCCCCCGCCGAGCCGCCGGCGCTCGTCGACGGGCTGATCACCGGCTGGCACGAGCCGCGCTCGTCGCACCTGCGGATGCTCGAGGCCGTCGCCGGTCGGCCCGCGCTCGCCCTCGCCTACGAGCGGGCCGTGGTCGCGGGCTACCGCTGGCACGAGTTCGGCGACCTCCACCTGATCCTCCGGGCGCCCTGACGGGCGAAGGGTCAGCCGGCGACGGTCAGCGGGAGCGCAGCACCAGGCCCTTGTAGCCGTCGCCGAAGCCGGCGGCCCGCAGCGTGTCGGCGTGGCTGGACTCCCGGGACGGCGCGCCGTCGATCTTGGCCAGCTCCAGCGAGCGGCGCTGGCGACGGCCGACCACCGCCGCCAGCGCCGCCGCCCACCGAGGGTCGACGAGGGCGGCCGGGAAGGTGAGGAGGCTGCGACCGCCGCGCTCGACGTAGACCGCGGCCTCGCCGTCGACCAGCACCACCAGCGCGCCGGCGGCACGGGCCGGGCGGCCGTCGGTGGGCGGCCACGGCAGCGATGCGCCGAAGGGCTGGGCGGGATCGGTGGCGGCCAGGACCAGCACGTCGTCGCGCTCCCCGCCGCCCCGCCCGTCGGCGCCGTCGAGGGCGTCGGCGCTGCGGGACTCGCGAGCGGAGCGCAGGCGGTCGACGGCGCCGGGGAGGGCGAACTGGGCGGCGCCGAGGCCGGCGACGAAGTAGCCCCGCCGGACCGCGCCCCGCTCCTCCAGCGCCTTCAGCACCGGGTACACGCCGGCGAAGCCGCCCTCGATGCCCTCGCCCAGCGCCGCCTCGCGGGTGAGCACGCCGTAGCGCTCCAGCAGCTGCGACGCCCGGGCGTGGGCGACCTCGGTGGGCGTCGGCGCCGGCTGGCCCGGCAGCGGGGCGCGCAGCGGCGCCACCAGCGACCACCGGCCGGCGCCGGCCGGCGGCCCGAGGCGGGTGAGGCGGCCGGGCCGGGGCCGACCGCGCCCGGCGGCCTTCTTGGCCGCCGCACCCGAGCGGGTCCCGGGCGCGCCGCCGACGAAGGCGCGCAGCGGGGCGAGGGAGTCGTTGGTGACCTCGCCGGCCCAGACGAGGTCCCAGAG
>DATAGR010000122.1:0-4663 GCA_036263575.1 Aquihabitans sp.
ATCGACTACAACCTCGGCAACCCCGATGGCATCCTCGAACCCGGCGAGCAGCCCCGCAAGCCGCGCATCCCGCTCGTGGCCATCTATCCGAAGGAGGGGACGCTCTACAGCGACAGCCCGCTGTACGTCCTCGATGCCGACTGGGTCGACGCCGACGAGGAGGCCGCCGCCGAGCGGTTCGTCGACTTCGTGCAGCGCCCGGCCAGCCAGCGCCAGGTGCTGGAGTACGGCTTCCGGCCCGGCAACCCCGCCGTCGACGTCGATGCACCGATCATCGCCGAGAACGGCGTCGACCCCGAGCAGCCGGCCACGCTGCTGCAGGTCCCCGAACCGCCGGTCCTGCTGTCGCTCCTCGACAAGTGGCGTGAGCAGCGCAAGACCGCACGCGTGCTCCTGGTGCTCGACGTCTCGGGCTCGATGAAGGAACCGGCCGACCCCGACGACCCCGGCGGTCCCACGAGGCTCGACCTCGCCAAGAAGGCGGCGATCGAGTCGCTCGGCGAGTTCAAGGGCGACGACGAGGTCGGCCTGCGGATCTTCACCACCAACCTCGGCACGAGCCAGCAGGAGAACTTCCTCGACCTCCTCGCCATCCAACCGATGGGGACCAACCGGGAGGCCCTCGCCAACCGGATACGCGACCAGTTCCCGCTGAACGCCACGCCGCTCTACGACGTCGCCGGCGCGTCGTTCCGCGACCTGGCCGCCGACTACGACGAGACCAAGATCAACGCCATCGTCCTGCTCACCGACGGGCAGAACGACGACGGCGACACGAGCGACGACGGCCAGCAGCTGTCGACGCTGCTGCGCGACCTCAGCCAGGGCAGCAACGGCGAGAACTCGAAGCCGATCCGGCTCTTCACGATCGCCTACGGCAAGGAGGCCAGCAAGGACGTCCTCAAGCAGATCGCCGAGGCCACCAACGCCGCCTTCTACGACGCCAGCGACCCGGCCAGCATCACCAAGGTGTTCACGGCCGTGGTCTCCAACTTCTGACGGCGACGCGACGTGACCGTGGGGAGGGAGCACCGCACATGGCGAAGCTGAGCTTGCGCGACCGCTTCTACACGCCACGGGTGGCGCGCGCCCTCACCTCCCCCAGCGGGATCCTCGCCCTGGGGGCCGGTGCCGCGATCGGCGTGCTGCTCGCCCCCGTCGGCATCCCGGCCGCCGTCGTCGGTGGTGTGGTGGGCGGCGCGCTGGGCTACGGCGGCCGGGTGGCGCTCGCCATCCCCCGCAACTCGCGGGCCGCGGCCATCGACCCGTTCGGGGTCAAGGAGCCCTGGCGTCACGAGGTGAAGGACGCCGTGCAGGCTCGGGACCGCTTCGAGCAGGCGGTCGGCAGCTTCCGTCCCGGTCCGCTCAAGGACCAGATGAACGCCGTCGCCAAGCAGCTCGACGACGCCGTCGCCCAGTGCTGGGAGATCGCCCGCCAGGGCCAGCTGGTGGCCGACGCCCGGACCCGCATCAAGGACCGCGAGGCGAACTGGGAGCTCCAGCGCGCGCGCCACGCCGTCGGCGAGGGCACCCCCAACCCGACCCAGGCGAGCACCATCGCCTCCCTCGAGAGCCAGCTGGCCACCGCCTCGCGCATGGACGCCCTCGTGGCCAGCACCCGCGACCAGCTCGCCCTCCTGAACGCCCGGCTCGACGAGAGCGTCACCCGTGCCATCGAGCTGTCGGTGTCGAACCGGGTGGGCGACGCCCAGTCGATCGGCCACGACGTCGGCGACATCGTCACCGACCTCGAGGCCCTGCGCCGGGCGATCGAGGACGTCCAGCAGGTCGGCGGCACGGGACCGGAGGGCCGGGGCCTCACGTCTCCGGGCTCGTGACGACACCGGGGCGTGAGGGCGGGCCCGTCCACCGCCCCCGCACGATCACGCCGGGCCAGCCGACCCGGCCCGACACCGTGCTGCGGCCCCGCACGGTGGGCGCGCTCGGTCGCCCCGACCCCATCGCCTCGCCGCCGACCCCCTACGCCGAGGTCCCGTGGGAGCCGTCCACCGGCCAGGCCCCGGCGCTGGCGACCGGCCTGGCCGAGCCGGAGACCTCGCGGTGGCACGGGGACGACCCGGCCACGCCCGGCGGCGATGCGCCCCCCGCCGACGGCGTCCTCGCCGGCGACGAGATCGACGACGAGGCCCTGGCCGCCGCGCCGGCCGGCGTGGCCACCGCGCCCCGCCGGCTGCTGCGGGACAACGTCTTCGTGGCCAGCGGCACGCTCGTCTCGCGGATCACTGGCCTGGTGCGGACGAGCCTGATCTTCGCCCTGCTCATCGAGGGGCTGAGCGACGCCTACCTGAACGCCAACAACACGCCGAACATGATCTACGAGCTGATCCTGGGCGGCGTCCTCACGGCCACCCTGGTGCCGCTCTTCACCGACGACATCGAGCACGGCCGCCGGGGCGACGCGACCTCGGCGATCATCTCGTTCGCCGTCGTCGCCCTGGTGGTGGTGGCCCTGCTGGCCGCCGCCATCAGCCCCCTGCTGATCCTCCTGCTCTCCACCGGCTCGCCCGATACCAGCCGGGACGACTACCTCCGGGCCGGCATCCCGCTCGCCCTGCTGTTCGCGCCGCAGGTGTTCTTCTACGGCCTGATGGCGGTCTGGTCGGCCGTCCTCAACGCGCGCCGCCGCTTCCTCGCCGCGGCGTGGGCCCCCGTCCTCAACAACGTGATCGCCATCGCGACGCTGATCACGGTGTGGCTGATGGTGGACGGCAAGCCGACGCTCGCCGACGCCCTCGCCGACCGCACCATCCTGCTGGTGCTCGGCATCGGCACCACGACCGGCATCGCCGCCATGGCGCTGGCCCTGTACCCCTCGATCCGCCGCGCCGACCTCGACTTCCGGTTCCGGTTCGACCTGAAGCACCCGGCGGTCCGCCGCGCCGTCCGGCTCTCGGGCTGGACGTTCGGCTACGTCATCGCCAACCAGGTCGCCGTGCTGATCATCACGATCCTCTCGGAGCCCGGCTCCGGCGGCTCCACGCAGTACCAGACCGCCTACCAGTTCTTCCAGCTGCCCCACGGCCTGCTCGCCGTCTCGATCATGGTGACGTTCGAGCCGCTGCTCGGACGGGCCGACGCACGGGGCGACCGCCAGGGGTTCAACGACCAGGTGCTGCTCGGCTTCCGCCTCATCGGGCTCCTGATCATCCCGGCGGCCGTCGGCTACGTCGCCCTGCCCCGGGGCCTCGACCACCGGACCTTCGTGGCCACCGGCGACCTCGAGCGGGTGCTGTCGCTGACCGGCGTGATCGCCGGGTTCGCCGTCGGCCTGCCCGGCTTCTCGTCGTACCTCTACGCCCTGCGCGCCTTCTACGCCATGAAGGACACCCGTCGGCCGTTCCTCATCAACTGCTTCGAGAACGCCGTCAACGTCGTCGCCGCCGTCGTCCTCGTGCGGATCTGGGGCATCGTCGGCCTGGCCCTCGCCTTCGCGCTCGCCTACACGGTGGCTGCCGTCGTGGCCACGGCCGTGCTCGTGCGCCGCAGCCCCGGCTTCGACTGGCGGGCCCTCCTCCGCACCTGGTCCGAGCTGCTGCTCGCGGCCGGGGTGATGGGCGCGTGCGTCTTCGGCGTCGTCGTCCTGCTCTCGCCCGGCTCGCCGCTGATGGTCGTGCCGACGGTCCTGGCCGGCGTCGTGGTCGGTGGGATCGTCTACTTCGCGACCATCTACGCGCTCCGGGTCGAGGGGATCAGCGAGCTGCTCGGGCGCCTGCCCGGGCTGCGCCGCTTCGCCCGCACGTGAGCCCGTCGGCCGGGACGGCGGGTGGTCCGGTCGGGGGGTCCGCCGACCCGCCGGGTGCCTTAGGCTGCCCCGCATGATCAAGTTCTTCCGACGTCTCTGGAGCTACCTCGGCGCTGGTGCCAACCAGAAGTTCAACGAGAAGGCCGACCCGAAGATCCAGCTCGAGCAGGCCATCACCGAGGCCCAGGACCAGCACCGGCGGCTCAAGGAGCACGCCGCCAACGTGATCGCCCAGCAGCGCCAGACCGAGATGCAGCTGAACCGGGCCATGGAGCAGCTCGAGAAGCTCAACGCCAACGCCCGTCAGGCCGTGACCATGGCCGACAGCGCGGCCAAGTCCGGCGACGCCGCCAAGGCCGCCGAGTACACCCGGGCCGCCGAGACCATCGCCACCCAGCTGATCTCGGTCGAGGGGCAGGTCGAGGAGCTCAAGACCATGCACTACTCGGCCACCCAGGCATCCGACCAGGCCAAGGCCGCCGTCGCCCAGAACGGCCAGCTCCTCCAGAAGAAGCTCACCGAGCGCAACAAGCTCCTCGGCCAGCTCGAGCAGGCCAAGATGCAGGAGCAGATGAACTCGGCGATGGCGTCGCTCTCGGAGACGGTCGGCCAGGAGGTTCCCACGCTGAACGAGGTGCGGGACAAGATCGAGCAGCGCTACGCCCGGGCCAAGGGCATGAGCGAGCTCACCGAGGCCTCCACCGAGAGCCGCATGATCGAGATCGAGAGCGCGGCGGCCAACTTCGAGGCCCAGGACCGCCTCGCCTCCATCCGGGCCCAGCTCGGGATCGGCGAGGCCGCCGCGCCGGCCGCCACGGAGGCCCCGGCGGTCGCGCCGGCCACGGCCACCGAGCCGCCGGCGCCCACCCAGCAGCCCGGCGTCTGATCCCGGGCGACGCT
>DATAGR010000123.1:0-2155 GCA_036263575.1 Aquihabitans sp.
CACCCCCGAGTTCCCCGCCTTCGGCGCGGTCATCGACCCCGACGTCCTCCCCGACATCCTCCGCTCCGACCACGCCGCCTTCCTGGCCGCCGGCTACCCGGCCCTGATGGCCACCGACACCGCGAACTTCCGCAACGAGAACTACCACCAGCCCTCGGACACCCCCGAGACGCTCGACCCGGAGTACCTGGCGTCGTCCACCCGCGCCGCGCTCGCCGGCCTGGCCACGTTCGCCTCGGTCGACCAGGACCAGGACGGCCGGGCCGACGTCTGCGGCCAGCAGGTCGTCGCCACCACGACCACGACCGCCCCCGCCACCACCGCCCCGACCGTCGCCCCCACCACGCCGCCGGCAGGCCCGCCGGCGGCGACCGGCGCCGACCTCATCCCCGGGTCGGCCTCCTACACCGGCTGACGACCGGACCCGGCAGTCGGCAACGACCTACGAGGCACGTTTCACGTGTCGTGAGAGCGGCAATGCCTTGCGCACCTGACGGCACACCGCTAGGGTGCGGCGGTCAACCACTCCGAAGGGGAGTATCCCCAATCGGGCGATCGTCACTCCGGCTCAGCCCGGTCGCCCGGACCACTGGTGGGAGAGACCTTCGTTCCGAACCAGGAGCGAAGCATGTCCACCGTCATCGTCCCCACTGGGCCCCAGCGGTCCGGTCTCGAACCGCACGCGGTCGAGGCGGCCGAGGCCGCCGAGCGGCTCGCCGTCGATCCCGCCGTCGGGCTCAGCGCCCCCGAGGCAGCCCGCCGGCTCGCCGCCGACGGGCCCAACCGCCTGCCCACCGCCGAGGCCCGCCCGGCCTGGAAGCGGTTCCTGGACCAGTTCCGCAACGTCCTGATCATCGTCCTCATCGGCGCCGCGGTGCTCGCCGGCCTGGTGGGCGACTGGAAGGACACGATCGTCATCTCGATCGTGCTCCTCGCCAACGCCGTCCTCGGGTTCGTCCAGGAGAACCGGGCCGAGCGGAGCCTCGCCGCCCTCCAGCGCGTGCTCGTGGCCTCGGCGAAGGTCCGCCGCGACGGCCGCCAGCAGGTGGTGCCGTCGGAGGAGCTCGTCGTCGGCGACATCGTGGTCGTCGACACCGGCGACCGCATCCCAGCCGACGGCCGCCTCGTGGAGGCCCGCTCGCTGGAGGTCGACGAGTCCAGCCTCACGGGCGAGTCGACCCCGGTCGCCAAGGCGACCGCGCCCTCCGCGCCCGACGCCCCGCTCGCCGAGCGCACCGGCATGACCTACCTCAACAGCACCGTCACCCGCGGGCGGGGCGAGCTGGTGGTCACGGGCACCGGCGCCGACACCGAGATGGGCCGCCTGGCCGCCATGCTCGCCAAGGCCGACCCGGGCGACACCCCGCTGCAGCAGCAGCTCCACGCCCTCGGCGGTCGCCTCGCCGCGGTGGCGGGCGTGGCGGTCACCGCCTTCCTCGCCCTCAACCTGCTGCGGGGCGAGCCCCTCGCCGACACGCTCCTCGCCTCGGTGGCCCTGGCCGTCGCCGCCATCCCCGAGGGCCTCCCCGCCGTCGTCACGGTCACCCTCGCCATCGGCGTGCACCGCCTCGCCACGCGCGGCGCCATCGTGAAGCGGCTGGCGTCGGTCGAGACGCTGGGGTCCACCACCGTCATCTGCTCGGACAAGACGGGCACCCTCACCCTGAACCAGATGACCGCCCGGGCCGTGGTCACGCCGGCCGGCACCAGCGCCGTCACCGGTGACGGCTACGCCGGCGAGGGCACCATCGAGCTGGCCGACGGCGCCGGCGACGAGGTGCGCGCCGCGCTCACCGCCGCCGTGCTGTGCAACGACGCCCAGGTCGACGGTGGGAACCTCATCGGCGACCCGACCGAGGGCGCCCTCGTCGCCCTGGCGGCGAAGGGCGGCGTCGAACCCACCGAGCTGCGACGCACCACCCCACGGGTCGGCGAGGTCCCCTTCGACTCGGCCCGCAAGCTCATGGCCACACTCGACCGCCAGGGCGACCGCGCGGTCCTCCACGTCAAGGGCGCCCCCGACGTGCTGCTCGCACGCTGCACGACCTGGGGCGCGGGCCCCGACGGCGCCCCGATCGGTGACGCCGTCGCCACGACGCTCGGCGACACCATCGACCGCCTGGCGGCCGAGGGCCTGCGGGTGCTCGGCATCGCC
>DATAGR010000124.1:0-3565 GCA_036263575.1 Aquihabitans sp.
CGACGCCGCCGCGGCCCTCGACGAGCTCGAGCGAGGCGAGGGCGCAGCCCGCGACGCCCTGGCGGCGGCCGCCGCCGAGCGGACGCGCCTCGAGTTCGAGCTCCAGGCGGCCCGTGAGGAGCGGGCCCGCACCGAGGCCGACCTCGGCGAGGCGGTGGCCGCCCGCGACGCGGCCATCGAGGAGCGCAGCCGCCTCCGGACCCGGCTCGACGCCGCCCAGAACCGGCGGCGCATCGCCATCGCCGCCGCCACCCAGGCCGCCGGCGCCCTCGAGGCGGCCCGCTCCGGCATCGACCGCCCGGAGGACCCGGCGGTCCTCGTGGCCGCCGCCGCCGAGCGCCTCGCCCGTGCCGAGCAGGCCGCGGCGGAGGCCGACCCCGAGAACGACAGCTCGCCGCTCAACCGGCGCCTGGCCGATCTGGAGCGACGGCGCGTCGAGCTGGCGCGCCTCGAGGTGGCCATGGGCGAGGGCGGCAGCGAGGACGTCGCCGAGGCGCTCGACGCCCTGCTCGACGCGTCGAGCGACGCGCCGCCCGTCGTCGCCGCCCTGGCCCTGGCCGACAGCTGGCGCGACCTCCACCAGCAGATCAGCGCCCTCGAGGCGGGCGTCTCCGACGAGGAGCGCGAAGCCGAGGAGCGGGTGGCCGCCGCCCGCCGGGCCGTGATCGAGGCCGAGGCCGACTTCAACCAACCGGTGCTGACGCCCGAGCAGATCGCCAAGGTCGAGGCGTCGCACATGGCGGTGCTGGAGTCCCAGGATCGTGCCGAGGGCCGCTTCGGCGGGAGCCGCGCCAAGAAGCGCCTCGACGAGCTCCGTGCCGAAGAGCGTCGGGTCCTCGAGCGCCTGGGCTTCTCCACCTACGCCGACTACATGATGAGCTCGTCGAGCCGGGGGGTCGGCCCCGCCAACCGAGCCGTCCTCGAGACGGCGCGGGCGAACCTGGCCGCCGCCGAGGCCCAGCTCGTCGCCCTGCCCGGTGCCGGTGACCGGGCCCGCCGCCGCATCGAGCTGCTGCAGCGCCGCGATGCGATCGCGCCCCGCGTCGCCGACCTGCTGGGCCACGAGCCCACCGGCCCCGAGGCCGAGGACGAGCTCCGCGCCCTGCGCGAGGAGGTGCCGGGGGACCAGCCGGCGCTCGAGGAGCTGGCCCTGCGCCTCACCGCGGTCGGCGTCAACGTCGGCCCCGGACCCTACGAGCGAGAGGACGTCGTCCTGCTGGCACGGGCCTACCTCGCAGAGGAGCGCGCCGCCGAGGGCGAGCGCACCGACATCGCCAAGGCCATGGCGGCCCTCGACGGCGCCATCGACGACCTCCGCCAGGCCAGGGGCCGGGGCGAGGTCGACGTACCCGAGCTGACGGCCCTGCCGCCCCTCGCCGAGCCGGCGCCCCTGCCCGCCGACGCGGCCGACGAGGCCGCCGCCCGAACGCTGCGCGAGGCGCGATGGGCCGAGGTCGAGTCGGCGCGCGCCGCGCTGGCCGACGCCCAGGCCGACCAGGCCCGGCACCAGGCGACCACCGCGCAGGTCGCCGGCCTCGAGGAGGAGCTGGCCGAGGCCACCAGCGCCGAGGCGACCGCGGCGGCAGCCGTCGAAGAGGCCGAGGCCGAGCTGGGCGGCGGCATCGAGGCCCGGATCGCCACCACCTCCGACGCCGTGGCCGAAGCCGAGGCGGCGCTGGCCCGGGCCCGGTCCAACGAGCACGACGCGACGGTGCGGATCACCGACACCGGGGGCTCGGCGGGCACCGAGCCGCTCCTGGCCGAGGCCGCCACCCGGGTCACCCGGGCCGAGGCCGCCCTCGCCGACGTCGCCGGCGCCGAGCAGGGCGCGGCCACGGCGCTCGCCGATGCCGAGGCCGCGCTGGCCGCCGCCGTCGAGCGGGACCGGGCCGCGGTCGAGGCGGCGGCGTCGATCGACCGCTCGAGCCTCGTCGACGACGTGGACTGGCAGCTGATGGCCCGCCTGGCCCGGGTCCGCGCCGTGGGTCCGGGCGGATCGGTGCCGCTGGTGCTCGACGACCCGTTCCCCGCCCTGGAGGACGACGAGGTCGGCCGCGTCCTCGACCGCCTGGCCCAGGTCGCCGGGGTCGTGCAGGTCGTCGTCGTCTCGGACCGCGAGGCCGTCGCCGCGTGGGCGGCCGGCGCCGGCCCCGAGCGCGTCGGCGTGCACGCCGCGGCGTGACCGTGCCCGGCCTCGTCTGCGGGATCGACCTGGGCGGGACCAAGCTCCTCGGCCTGGTGGTCGACCCCGAGGGCGGCGAGCCCCTGGTGGTCGACAAGGTCCCCACGCCGGCCGGCACCGACGCCGTCATCGACGCCGTGGTCGAGCTGGCCGGCCGGCTCTTCGCCCGGGCCGGCGAGACCGTCCCGGCCACCGCCGGTGGCACCGACATCGTCGCCGTCGGCCTCGGCGCGCCCGGGCTCGTCGACCGGTCGGGCACCCTCCGCTACGGCCCGAACATCCCGGGCGTGGTGGACGTGCCGTTCGCGGCGCTGCTCGGCGAGCGCCTGGGGCTGCCGGTGGTGGTCGACAACGACGCCACCTGCGCGGCGTGGGCCGAGCACGAGCGGGGCGCGGCGCGCGGCGCCAACCACTCCATCACCGTCACGCTCGGCACCGGGATCGGCGCCGGCATCACCGTCAAGGGCGAGGTGCTGCGGGGCGCCCACGGCTTCGCCGGCGAACCCGGGCACATGGTGGTCGACCCCCGCGGCCCGCTGTGCCCGTGCGGCCGACGGGGCTGCTGGGAGCGCTACGCGTCGGGGAGCGGCCTCGGCTGGCTGGCCCGGGAGGCGGCGGTGGCCGGCGTGGCCCGCCGGGTGGTGGAGCTGGCCGGTGGGGACCCGGAGGCGGTGCGGGGCGAGCACGTCACCGCGGCCGCCGCCGAGGGCGACGACGAGGCCCTCGCCGTCGTCCGCCGCTTCGCGTGGTGGGTGGCGCTGGGCCTCGCCAACCTGGTCAACGTCCTCGACAGCGAGATCATCGTGCTGGGCGGCGGGCTGGCCGAGGCCGGTGACCTCCTGCTCGACCCCATACGGGCCGCCTACGGCGAGCTGGTCATGGGGGCGACGCACCGCGACCCGGTGCCGATCGTGCACGCCGAGCTCGGCGAGCGGGCCGGGGCCTGGGGCGCGGCCCTGCTGGCCGCCGCCCGCACCTGATCAGGCGTACTCGGTGCCCTTGGCCCGCTCCAGCGACTCGGCGATCTCCCGCTCGGCCTCCTCGCGACCCTCGAAGCCGCGCGTGTTAGCGAACTTGCCGGGCTCGAGCTGCTTGTAGACCTCGAAGAAGTGCCCGATCTCGTCGGTGAGGTGGGCGGGCAGGTGGTCGATGTCCTGCACGTGGTCCCAGCGGGAGTCGCCCTGGGGGACGCAGATGATCTTGGCGTCGGGGCCGGCGTCGTCCTCCATCCAGAACACGCCGACGGGCCGGGCCCGGATCCGACAGCCCGGGAACGTCGGCTCCTCGAGCATCACCAGTGCGTCGAGCGGGTCGCCGTCTCCGCCGAGGGTGTGCTCCACGTAGCCGTAGTCGGCCGGGTACACCGTGGCCGAGAACAGGCGG
>DATAGR010000125.1:0-1724 GCA_036263575.1 Aquihabitans sp.
GACGTACGGGGAGCGCCCGCTGTCGCTGGCCCAGGTCGTCGACGCCGGCTACCTCAACTCGGTCCCGCTCGACATGAGCTACGACGCGGTGACCGGCGAGGTCTCTTGCGGCACCGGCGCCGTCGGGCTGACCGACGGCGAGGCCCAGACGGCGGTCGGCTTCATGATCGTCGTGCTGATCATCATGTTCGTCGGCTACTTCATCCCGACGATCGTCGCCGTCGCCCGTGGCCTGCCCGGCATCGGCGGCATCGTGGCCATCAACGTCCTGCTCGGGTGGTCGCTGATCGGCTGGGCCGTCGCCCTGGCCATGGCCCTGCGCAGCAAGCCGCCGACCTACCGGCTGGCCACGTCCGGCGTCGGCTCGCCGGCCGTCGGCTACGCGCCGACCGCCCCGGGGGGCGCGATGAGCTGGGCGCCGCCCGGCGGCTACCCGCCGCCCCCGCCCGGTGCCGGCTACGCGGCGCCCGCCGGCGGCTACCCGCCGCCCCCGCCACCGGCAGACGGCTACGGGCCGCCGGCCGGCTGGGCGCCCCCGGTGGGCCCCAACGACCGCACGTTCTGACCGGCCTCGGCAGGCCAACCGCGAGCCGGCCCCGGGGCCGGCCGACCGATCGACGAGCTCAGCGCTCCACGGCGGCGGCGAGGCGCTCGAGGGTGGTGCTCATCGTCTGGCGGTTGCGGCCGGTCCGGTCGTCGACGCCCGAGATCTTGGCGCTCCACTCGAGCGCGAACTCGGGGCGGAAGTCCTCGCTCCACTCCGTCACCCGGCTCCCGGTCGCCGTCGGCTCGATCCGGTAGCCCCAGTTCGCGTAGTGGACGTCCATCATCGAGCACTCGAAGGCGAACGCCCGACCGGGGTCGGCCTCGACGACCTTGCCCTGGGTGGTCCACTCGTGCTCGCCGTTGCGGTTGTGGCCGTCGAACGTCGCCCCGACCTCCGGCCCGTCGAACCCCTCGTGCCACTCGCAGGTGTGGCACTCCTCGGACCACTCGCCCATGCGGGTCACGTCGGAGATGGCGGCGTACACGGCCTCGGGCGGTGCAGCGATGTCACGGGAGATCTCGAGCTTGTCGGCCATGGGCGGAGTCCAGCACACCGGGACCGGCGACGGGGGAGGATGGGGCCATGGCGTCGTACACCGTGGACGAAGCAGCCGTGGCCCACACCCGGCGGCTGATCGATGCCCGCCAGTACGTGCTCGACAGCGACTGGGGTGACGTGCAGCCCGATGCCGACGCCAAGAACGCCTACCTCGAGGAGCACTCGTGGGAGGAGTACGGCGCCTGGCACCTCGGCCGCACCGAGGGCGCCAACGACGAGACCAAGGCGCGCTACGCGTTCATCGTCGGCGACCTCCGGCGGGTCCACCGCTCGGCGCTGATCGCCTGCGTGTACCGGGCCGCCGAGTGGCGCCACAAGGCCGTCGAGCGAGCCGCCTACGACCTGCTCCAGCACCTCGACGAGACGAGCGCCTGAGGCAGCGGGAGCTCGGTCAACGGGACCTGGTGGCCCGCCAGCAGTCCCAGTAGGTGATCTCCTCGACGGGACGGCGCTCGGCCTCGCCCCAGCGGCCCGTCGGGTACCCGACCGGGATCATGGCCCACGTCTCGACCTCGGCCGGGATGTCGAGCACCTCGCGCACGGCGTCCTCGCGAAGCTTGTGCACCGTGGTGAGGGTCGTACCGAGGCCCAGGCTCCTGGCCGCGAGGAGCAGGTTCTG
>DATAGR010000126.1:0-9979 GCA_036263575.1 Aquihabitans sp.
CGAGCAGCAGCACCGACGGGTCCTGGTCGTTCGAGCCCCGCTGGGGCAACGAGCTGGCGACGACCACGAGCAGCGCGCCGGGTCGGCTCGGTCCCGCGGGCGCCGCCTGCACGACGCCCGACCCGCCGACGCCGTGGGCGACCACGCGCTCGGTCGACCACGCACCGTCGCGGTGGCTGGTGACCGCCAGCTGGTCGGTCGTCGCCGACCGCCAGGCGATCTGGGGTCCGGCATCGCCCAGGGTGAGCGAGAAGCTGCCGACGTCGGCCGCGGCCTGGCCGTCGGGTAGCGGCGCGAAGGGTCCGAAGGACAGCTTGTCGGCGTCGCTGGAGGCGACCAGCACGCCCGCGCCCTCCTGGCGGGCCAACCAGGCCCGGCCCTCCCGGTCGACCACCAGCTGCGTCCCGGGGGCGCCGGCCTGGGTCACGCGGACCGGGAAGTCGGCGCTGCGCACCCAGTTGCGCCGCGCCGCGTCCCAGGTGAAGCGGTTCACCTGGAGCCCGTGGCTGCGGTACGTGCGGCTCCCCGTCGACGCCACCACGAGCTCGGAGCCCGTCCACGCCACCCACGGCTCGGCGAAGGGACGGTCGTCGACCAGGACGCCCGTGTCCTCCCAGGGCCCGGCCTCGCCGGTCAGGCGCCAGATGTGCGCAGCCCCCCCGGCGCTCCCACCGGCGTCGAGGATCGCCCACCACTGGCCGGCGGCGAACCAGGTGCGGTTGGTGCGCGTGCCGTCGGGGTCGTCGTCGGGGAGGCGGGCCGGGCCCTCGAAGGCCGCAGGGGCGGTCGTCCCCACGTCGCTCAGCTCGCGGGCCGCGACCACCTCGCCGACCTCGCCGTCCCCGGCGTCGACGGCCACCGGCGCCAGCGATCGGCGCAGCGGGCCGGTCACGGCCAGGAACAGCAGGAGCGTCACCACCCCGCCGAGGACCGCGCGGAACCGCCCCCGACCCGAGGCGGTCATGCGCCTCGGCGACGGACCATGGCGCCGACGGTCTGGGCCAGGATCCAGAGGTCGACCGGCAGGCAGCAGTGGTCGATGTAGCGGAGGTCGAGGCGGAGGCGCTGGTCGAAGTCGGCCTCGTTGCGGCCCTGGATCTGCCACAGGCCGGTCAGGCCCGGGCGCACCTCCAGGCGCCGGGTGTGCCACAGCGAGTAGGTGGACGGGGCGAACGAGGTGGGGCGGGGGCCGACGAGCGACATGTGGCCGACGAGCACGTTCAGCAGCTGCGGCAGCTCGTCGAGGCTGGTCGCCCGGAGGACCCTGCCGACGCGCGTGACGCGCGGATCGTCGATCACCTTGAAGTCCGGGTACGGGACGATGCTCAGGTGCTGGAGCGACGCCTTCAGATCCTCCGCGTCGCGCACCATCGTGCGGAACTTGAGCATCGGGAACCGCCGGCCGTGGCGCCCGGTCCGGTGCTGCACGAACAGCACGGGCCCCGGCGAGTCGAGGCGGACCGCCAGCGCGATGAGGAGCAGCAGGGGCACCAGGACGGGCAGCGCCACGATCGTCACGATGAGGTCGATGAGCCGCTTGACCGTCGGGTAGCCGAACACGTTCAGCGCTCCCCGGCGGCGCGCCGGTCCTCGGGCTCCGGCGCCAGGCGCAGCGCCGGCGCAGCGCGGCGCTCGCCGGTGCCGCCGTCGGCGACCGCGACGAGGCTGGCGGGATCGATCGGGTGCAGGGCGTCCTGCAGGCCGTCCACCGTCAGGGCGTCCTCGGGGAAGGTGGCCACCCGCACCGCCTCCAGCGGCACGAGGTCGGCGACGCGGCGCACGAACAGGGCGGCGCCCTCGGGCGTCGTCTCCGGCAGCATGACCATGGTGGTGCTGCGGTGGCGCCACGCCCGGTCCGTCCCGCGGGTCCGGCCCACCACGCGGCGGCCGGCGGGCTCGGTGCAGCGGATGGCCACCAGGCTGAGCGGGTGACCGAACCGGCGGCACCGGCTCACCTCGTCGGCCAGCACGTGCTCGGGGCGCTCGCGCCGGGCCCGCACCTCGACGTGGTCGATGGCGAGGCCCAGCACCGCGCTGACACCGAGCCCCAGGCCGAGGAGGACGAAGACCGGCCGTCCCGGCACGATGCCGATGAAGCCACGGGTGAGCAGGAAGCCGGCGATGAGCAGGGACATCGAGCAGGCCACGACCTGCCCGGACCGCATGGACGACACCGGCATGAAGACGACGTCGGTCGCAAGCCGCTTGACCTTGCGGAGGCGACGCCGGACGGGCAGGCCGCTCACGGGACGCTCAGCTCGGCCTCGGGCCGGAGGAGGTCCGTGGCCCAGACCGACATGGCCTCGATGCCGTCGCGCAGCGCGACCTGAGGCTGCCACCCGAGGACGTCCCGGGCGAGCGAGGTGTCGGCCGAGGTGTCCCGGGCGTCGCCGGCCACGGTCGGCCCCCGCTGCACGTCGACCGGTCCGGCCACGTCCTCCACCAGGTCGATGACCTCGGCCATGGACACCCGGTGGCCACCGCCGACGTTGAGGACGCCGTCCCACCCGGCGCCGGCGGCCCGCACCAGGGCGTCGACCACGTCGTCCACGTAGGTGAAGTCCCGGGTGGCGGTGCCGTCGCCGCGCAGCGGGAACGGGTCGCCTGCGTACACCGAGCGGAGGAGGCGGTGGAAGGCCATGTCCGGCCGCTGGCCCGGGCCGTAGACCGTGAAGAACCGCAGCGACGTCACCGGCAGGCCGCGCTCGCGCTGGTAGGCGTGGCACAGGTGCTCGCCGGCCAGCTTCGACACGCCGTAGGGCGAGATCGGCCGGGGCAGGCACGTCTCCGGCGTCGGGAGGACCATGGCGTCGCCGTACACCGAGGAGCTCGAGGCGTACACGAACCGCTGGAGGCCCCGGTCCACGCAGGCCTCGAGCAGGCGCTGGGTCGCCTCGATGTTGTTGCGGGCGTACTCGGTGAACGAGCCGCCCCAGGAGCGGGTGACGCTGGCCTGGCCCGCGAGGTGGAAGACGACGTCGGCGTCCTGCACCAGCCCGCCGGGCGGGTGCTCGGCGAGGTCCGAGTACACGAGCTGGAAGCGGGGGTTGTCGACCAGGCCGTCGACGTTGTGCGTCTTGAACCGCAGGTCGTACGTCTTCGTCAGGCAGTCGATGCCGATGACGGTGTGGCCGTCCGCCAACAGGCGACGGCACAGCGTCGACCCGATGAAGCCGGCGGCGCCGGTGACGATCGCGATCATGGTGTTCCTCCTCGTGGGCCCTCAGGCAGACGTTCGACCACGGACGGTCCCGCCGACTCCGACGACCGGGTGACCGGCCGTACGCCGTTTCGGTGGCGGCCGGTCACGGCGGTGGGTGGGTGAGGGTCGTCCAGATGACCGCCGAGTGGCCCTCGCCGTCGCCCTCCGCCGCCGCACGGGCCAGGGCGACGAAGCGGTCGGTGGGCCAGCGGGCGGCGGCGATGGCCCACGCGCCCGACGGGTCGGGGATGCGCAGGTCCCCCTCGCCGCCCGGCCACGTCGACTCGTCCTCGAGGCCGGCAGCGACCAGGTCCAACGCGGCCCGCAGCGTGCCGCCCTCGGCGCCGCGGTGGTCGAACAGGTCGATGCCGACGCGACGCAGCACCTCGGCGGTGGCGACCTTGTAGTCCAGCGAGTCCTGGCTGTACATGAGGCTGGCGTCGCCCCGCCGCATCTCCTCGGGGATCCGGCCGTCGGCGAGCACCAGGTCGAGGCGGCTGCGCCAGCGGGCCGCCGCCCGCTCCTGCACCTCTCGATCGCCGAGCTCCACGCCCACCACCGCGATGAGGTAGGTGCCGGCGTCGCCCCAGTTGTTGTCGCGGTCCGAGGCCGTCGGGAGCACGACGTCGCGCAGCCAGCGGCGGAACCGCTGGCGCTGCTCCGGCGCGTAGCGCCCGGAGGTGGCGAGCAGGTCCACGGCGAACACCAGCGCCGGCGCCGAGCGGCTCACCATGAGGGAGGTGTCGCAGGCGCCCGACTCGGGGCACGCGCCACGGGCGGAGCGCGCCGTGGTGACCCAGGCGTCGACCACCTCGGCCGCGGCCGTGCTGTAGCGCTCCGACCCCGTCACGTGCCCGGCGAGGGCCAACGTCCACGCGGCCTGCGCGTCCTCCACGAACGGGCCGTCGGTCTCCTCGACCTCGAGCGGGTCGGTGGCGCGCGGCTCCTGGTCGACGACCTCGTCGGCGGCTTCCACGAGCCGGGCCCGATCGGCAGAGCGAACGGTCCGGGAGGGCAGCAGGCCGAACCTCGAACCGGCCGGCCCGGCGGGGATTTGCGTGGGCGTCGCACCGTCCGAGCGGGTGGCGGCCCGGTTCGCCAGCCCGGCGCCCACCGTGACGGCGGCCACGACCAGGCACGCGAGCAGCGCGCCGAGAGCACGACGGCGAGCGGTTGGCGTGGACCCGGGCACAACGCCGATGGTCCACGGTGGCGCTCGGACGCAGAGCGCCAAAGTGGGGTAACGCCGATCACCCCGCTCGCGGACGAACGGCCCACGGGCGGCGATCAGGGTGGTCCTCCATGACGGCGCCACCCCTGAGCACGGTCCTGGACCGCGCCGATCCGCCGCCGCTGGAGCGAGGTGGCGGTCCGGCTCGCGACCTCCTCGACACCACCCTCGCCCGCCTGGAGGCCGGCGGCATCGACCTGGCCGTGGTGCGCGAGGCGGGCCGTGACGGCGCCGGCCGCCTCGAGGTCGACCTCCTGGTCCGGCCCCGCCACCTCGGCGCCGCCGAGCGGGCGCTCGTCGCCGACGGGTTCCGCCGGCGGCCCGGGTGGGGACGGCGCCCCCACCGCTTCCACCTCCGGCCCGTGGCCGGCCCCGACGGCCGCACGATCGACTGGCTCAAGCTCGACCTCGTCACCGACCTCGCCTTCGGGCCGTGGCACGAGCTGCGGGCCGGGCTCGGCGACGCCTGCCTCGACGCCCGCGCCGGCCGCCGCCTGCACCCGGCCGACGAGCTCGCCGCGCTCCTCCTCCACCTGGTGCTCGACGGTGGCGGGCTGTCGTCGGCGCGCCGCCGTCGCCTCCGGGAGCTGGCGCACCGCAGCGCGGCGCCCGGGCCCGTCGGCACGTGGGCGGCACCGGCCGGGGCGACCGAGCCGTCGTGGGACGACCTCCTGCAGGCGGTGCGCGACGGCGACCCGGGGGCGCTGCGCCCCCACGCCGAGGCCCTCCGTGCCCGGATGGCCGAGGGGCGCCGCGTCGCCACCGTGGCCCGGCTCGCCGCCAACCGGGCCGCCCGCCACGGCGCCAAGGTCGCCACCGCGGTTGCAGCACGGGGCCGGACCGTCGCCGTCATCGGCCCCGACGGCACCGGCAAGTCGACGCTGACCGCCGGGCTCGCCTCGCCGGCCGGGCTGGGGCCCGGCATCTCGACCCACGTGCTCTACGGCGGCACCCACCCCGAGGGCACGCGCCGCTCGGCGCTGCCCGGGGGCACCACGGCGCGGATCCTCGGCCGCCTCCTCGCCACCCGGGCGCGCGTCGCCTGGCATCGGAGCCGCGGCCACCTCGTCGTCCTCGACCGCCACCCGCTCCAGGTGCGGCCGCTCCCCGGGACCGCTCTCGATGCGCGCACCGCGCGGCGACGCCAGGTGCTGGCCCGGGCCCTGCCGACCCCGGACCTCGTCCTGGTGCTCGACGCACCGGGTGCGACGCTCCACGCGCGCCGCCCCGAGCACGACCTCCTGCGGCTGGAACAGGACCGAGCGCACCACCTGACCCTCGCCGCCCGCCACCCGCGGGCGGTCGTGGTCGACGCCAGCGCGGACGCCGACGAGGTGCGCTGCCGGGCGGTCACCCGGATCTGGGCGTCGGTTGTGCCGGGTGGGCCGGGTCGCCGGGCGGAGGGGCCGTGACCCTCGCACCCCCGCCGCAGGCGACGTCCCCCGAGGGGCCGCCCGATCCACCGGTCGAGGCCAACGCCGAGGTCACCAAGCAGATCCGCGGGTCGAGCCTCCTCATGGTCGGCCGCGTCGTCTCGATCATCACCAACCTCGTGGTGCAGGTCCTCCTCGTCCGCAGCCTCAGCAAGGGCGACTTCGGGATCTTCGCCTACGCCCTCTCGATCGTCACCATGATCGGCACGGTCAGCACCTTCGGCCTGGACCGCGGCCTGTCGCGCTTCCTGGCCATCTACGAGGAGCGCGGGGAGAAGGCGAAGCTCTGGGGGGTGCTGGTCCTCCAGCTGGCCACCATCCTCGGCCTCGGCCTGGCGGCCACCGCGCTGGTCATCGGGTTCCACGGGTGGATCGGTCGCACCCTCGTGGACGACGCCCGCCTCGGCACGCTCCTCGCGGTGATGGTGCTGCTGGCACCGCTGCAGGCGCTCGACGGCGTCGCCGCCGGGATCTTCTCCGCCTTCGGCCAGTCGAAGGAGATCTTCCTGCGCCGCTACGTGCTGGCGCCGGTGCTGCGGCTCGTCATCGTCGGCCTGCTCGTCCTGGGCGATCGCGACGTCTTCTTCCTCGGCGCCGGCTACGTGGCGGCCGGTGCCTTCGGCCTGGCCCTCTACGGCTCCCTCCTGCTCCGCACGTTCCAGGCGAGGGGCCTGCTGACGTCACCGGACGGTTCGCCCCGGAAGCTGGACCTGCCCATCGCCGAGGTCGGCGCCTTCACCGTCCCGCTGCTCGCCTCCGACGCCATGTTCGTGGTGCTCAACACGTCCGACGTGGTCATCCTCGGTCGCACGGCGGGCGCCACCGCGGTCAGCTCGTACCGCGCCATCCTGCCGGTCGCCCGGCTCAACCAGCTGGCCCTCAACAGCTTCTCGCTCCTCTTCGCCCCGCTGATGGCGCGGCTGTGGGCGAGGGGCGACCGCCGGGCGCTCGGCGACGCCTACTGGCAGACCGCGGCCTGGGTGGCCGTGCTGTCGTTCCCGCTCTTCGCCGTGGTGATCGGCCTGGCCGAGCCGCTGGTCGTCACCCTGTTCGGCGAGCGCTACGCCAGCTCGGTCCCCTACCTCCGCATCCTGGCCACCGCCTACTACTTCAACGCCGCGCTCGGCTTCAACGGCGTCACCCTCAAGATGATCGGGCGGGTGTGGCTCTCGGCGAGCCTGGCCCTCGGCGCGCTGGCGTTCAACCTCGCCATCAACCTGCTGCTCATCCCCCGCTACGGCGCCCTCGGCGCCGCCTGGGGCACGGGGCTCACCGTCGCCGGCTTCAACGTGGCCAAGCAGGTGGCGCTCCACAAGGGGTCCTCGGTGACCGGCTTCGACCGCCGGTACGCCTCGCTCTACGCCACCATCCTCGGGGCCGCCGCCGCGCTGCTGGCCGTCGACCTGGTCGGTGCGCCGATCGTGCTGCGCGCCGTGGTCGTCGCCGCAGCCAGTGCCGCCGTCCTCGCTGTCGGCCGCCGGCTGCTGCTCGTCGGCGACCTCTTCCCCGAGGTGGCCAAGCTGCCGCTCGTCGGCCGGCTGCTGGCGCCGGCCGGGAGGTCGACGTCATGACGGTCACGCTGCCCGTGCGCACCCCCACCCCGGTCGACGCCGACCGCCGCGACATCGTGCTGGCGGCCTCGGTCACGCTGCGCCTGATCGGCGCCGGCCCCGCCGACCGGGCGGCCGTCGAGGCCCAGTTCGGGCCGAGCCGGCCATCGGCCGATGGGCCGGCCGATCTCACCATCCGCTACGTCGAGCAGCTCGACGTGGGCCACCCCTTCACCTACGTCGGCCCCGGCGAGGCCGGCTACGGGCCCGACGGCTTCGTGGTCCTGCGCGGGCGCTTCCGCCGGCAGGTCCGGGTCCTGCTGCCGCTGGCCGACCTGGGGCGGCCCTGCGAGGTCGTGTGCGAGCACGGCGTCGGCCGCGTCCCGCACCTCGTCGCCCTCGTGAACCTGGCGGTCCTCGCCAACGGCGGCGTCGCCCTGCACGCCTCGGCGTTCGAGCTCGACGGCACGGCGGCGATCGCCACCGGCTGGTCGAAGGGCGGCAAGTCGGAGGCGCTGCTGGCGTTCTGCCAGCGCGGCTCGCGCTACGTCGCCGACGAGTGGGTCCACCTCCACGCCGACGGGCGGGCCTCGGGGATCCACGAGCCGGTCCGGGTCTGGGACTGGTACCTGGACCAGTCCCCCGGCGCCCGCGAGCGGGTCGACGCCGGCGACCGCCGCCGCCTGGCCGCCCTGCGCCTCGCCTCGGGCGCGGCGACCGTCGGGCGCGGCTCCGCCCGGCTCCGGACGGCGATCGATCGGCACCGCTTCGTCGACGCCCCCGTCGAGGTCGTCGCGCCGCACGGTCGGGTGGACGAGCCGCTGCCCGTGGGCCGCACGTACCTCATGAGCTCGACGCCCGGCCCCGACACCACCCTCCGGCTCGTCAGCGGCACCGAGGTGGCGGACCGCATGGCGGCGTCGCTGGCCTACGAGCGGGCGCCGCTGCGCGACCTCGTCGACGCCTTCCGCTACGCCCTCCCGTCGGAGGCGGTGGCCGACCTCGACGCCGTGTCGGGACTCGAGCGGGAGCGCCTCCGCCGCCTGCTCGGCGACGTGCCGACGGCCGAGGTCCGCCATCCGTACCCGGCGTCGCTCGACGCCCTCCACGAGGCGATGGCGTCCGACCCGGAGCACTGGCGATGACCGACCAGACCGTCGACCTCACCGCCGGCCGTGCCGGCCCTGCGCCGGAGGCGGGCGACCCGCGGGTCGACTGGCGCTTCCTCCTGCCCCACGCCGACCTGGGCCGCGTCGCCGTCGACCGGGCGACGGGCACCGCCGTCCGGTCCGCCCTCGCCGGCGCGGCGCACGAGGTCGTCGAGCTGGGCGCCGCCGACGGTCCCTTCGACGCCATCGTCCTCACCGATCCCCGCCCCGCCGACCTGGGCGCCGCCGTCGAGGCCCTGGCCCCCACAGGCGCCCTCCGCATCGAGGGCGCCTCGGCCCGTCGGCGTCGGGCCCTCGGCGCCCGCCTCCACGCCATGGGGTTCACGAGCTCACGGTGGTGGGCCCGCCCCTCCTCCGCCGACGCCTGGTGCCTCGTGTGCCTCGACCAGCCGCGGGGCGCCGCCACCGTGCTGCAGACGGTGGCCGGTCGTGGCCGTCGCGCCGTGGTCGAGGCCCGCGCCGCCCGCCTCGGCCTGGCCGCCCGCTCCCGGCGCGACGTCGACCTGCTGGCCCGACGGGTCTCGCCCGGCCCGTCGCCGGTCGCCGTGGCCGGGACCGACCCGACCACGCCGATCGCCGCGCTGGTGACCCCGCGCTACGCCGCGTCCCGCGCCGTCGTCGGCGTCACGGTCGACCCCTCGGGCCGCCGGCTCCACCGCATCGCCAAGGTGGCCCGGTCGGTGGCCGACGACCCGGACGTCGAGGCCGAGGCCGTGGCCCTCGCCGCCTTCGCCGAGCGCAGCCCGGCCGGCGCGCCGACCGGCCACCGCCTCGAGCGCCGCGGCGGCCGCTCGGTGCTGCTCGAGGACGCCGTCGTGGGGACGCCGCTCGACCGTCGGGTCGTCCGGGACGACCCGACCGCTGCGCTCGACCAGGGCCTGGCCTGGCTGCGGACCGTCCCGGTCGAGCCGCCGTCGCGACCGCGCGACGACGGGCGGTCGCGGGCGCTGCTGTGGGGACCCCTGCGGACGGTCGCCGAGCTGCGCACCGCCTCGCCCCCCGCCCACCGCGACCGCGTGCGCCGCACCGCCGACCTCCTCGAGCCCCTGATCGACGTCGAGCTGCCCGTCGTCTTCGAGCACGGTGACCTGAGCCACCCCAACCTGTTCTCCACCCCGTCCGGCCTGGTGGCGATCGACTGGGAGCGCGCCGTGCCCCAGGGCCTGCCGCTCCACGACCTCACGTTCTTCGTGGCGTACCTGGCGGAGAGCATCGACCGCCCCCAGACCCGCGTGGCCCTGGTGGATTCGTACCGCCGGGCCGTGCAGACGGGCGGCTGGGCCCGCCGCGACATCGAGCTCGGCGCCGAGCGCCTCGGCGTCGACCTCCGCCTCGTGCCCCTGCTGCAGCTCGCCTGCTGGACGCGGACGCTGGCCCGCCTCGGCGAGCCGGGC
>DATAGR010000127.1:0-12089 GCA_036263575.1 Aquihabitans sp.
CCTCGGTCTGGCGCTGGACCTTCACGGTGCCGTCGGCGATCTCGACCGACTTGGCGAACGTGATCGACGGGAGGTCGAGGACCGCCGCGATCTGCTCGGGCACGGTGCCGGTGTAGCCGTCGGACGACTCGGTGGCGGCGAGGATCAGGTCGGCGCCCTCCACCTTGCCGATGGCGGCTGCGAGCACCTTGGCGGTGTCGAGCGCGCCGGCGCCCTTCAGGGAGTCGTCGCTGACGAGGATCGCCTTGGCGGCACCCATCGCCAGCGCGGTGCGGAGGCCCGACACCTCGCCGTTCGGGGCCATCGACACGAGGGTGACCTCGCCGTCGCCGGCCTTGTCGACGAGCTGCAGGGCCATCTCGACGCCGTACGAGTCGGACTCGTCGAGGATGAGCTTGCCATCGCGCTTGAGGGTGTGATCCGGGTTCAGCGCGCCGGGGTCGGCGGGATCCGGGATCTGCTTGACACAGACGACCACGTTCATGGCCCGATTCTGATCGGCGGGCCGGCCCCGACCAAATCGGCCGGACGGGCCCGCCGCAGGTCAGGAGCCGAGCGTGCTGAGGGCGAGCCCGATGCGCGCCGTGGAGGTGGTGTCGTTCGAGTAGTCGCTGTGCTCGAGGTTCGAGTACTGGACCTTCCGGGCCGCCGGCAGCGCCATGTAGAGGCCGGAGTCGGCCGGGGTGACGTCGTCGTTCGTCGAGGCCAGCACGGTCCAGTCGGTGCCCTTGGCGCCCTGCGGGTTGCCGTTCTGGTTGAGCCACACGATGTCGTCGGCGCCCGGCTTGAGCTGCGAGCACTGGCCCCAGAGGCAGCCGTTGGAGTACCAGGCCGCGCCCTTGTGGGGCGTGCCCAGGGTGACGGCGTCCTCGACGAGCAGGGGTCCCGAGAAGCCCGACTCGCGCCGCTCGGCGCCGAACACCGCGCCTCGGGTGATCAGCCCGCCCATGGAGTGGCCGACCAGGTCCACGGGGATGCCCTTCGAGGTGTAGGTGTCGTACACGTACTTCGAGAACGCCTTGGCGAGCGTCCGCCACGACGTCGAGTTCGAGATGCCGCTGCCCCAGTTGCGCAGGTTCACCGAGCAGTTCGAGTCGCTGTCGTAGAAGCCGACGGTCACCACCTGGCCCGTGAAGCCCTGGCTGCGGAGGCTGTTCGCGAGCGTGCCGAACGCGCTGTTGCAGTTCACGCCGTTCCCGAACAGCGAGTAGCCGTGGACCATCACCACGACGCGGTCCTTCGCCGGGGTGCGGGTCGGCTCGCAGGCGGTCCCGAGGACGACGACGGCGGCCACGAGCAGCACGGCGACGGGGCGCAGGGGCCGGCGGGCGCCGGCGCGCAGGGTCTTCATGGTGTTCTCCCCCCGGAGGACGCCGGCGCCGGGCGGCGCGGGCAGCGGCCCCAGCATGCCACGAGCCGGCGACCTCGCCCACCTCGCCGGGGTGCCACGCGCGCGCCTACCGTTCGCCTCCTCGTGAAGGTCCTCCTGCTGGTCAACCCCTACTCGTCCTCGGTCACGGCCCGAACCCGCGTCGTGATCCGCAAGGCGCTCGCGGGCGACCACGAGGTCGAGCTCGTCGAGACGGCGCGTCGGGGCCACGCCACCCGCCTGGCGCAGGGCGCCGCGGTCGACGGCGTCGACGCGGTGGTCGTGCTCGGCGGCGACGGCACCGTGAACGAGGCGGCGAACGGCCTGGCCGGGTCCACGACCGCCCTCGGCGTGCTGCCGGGCGGGTCCACCAACGTCTTCGCTCGCACGATCGGCCTGCCCAACGACCCCGTCGAGTCCACGGCCGTCCTCCTGGAGGCGCTCGACGCCGGGTCGATCCGGCGCGTCGGCCTGGGCTCGGTCAACGGCCGCTACTACTGCTTCCACGTCGGGATGGGCTACGACGCCGCCCTCGTGGAGCAGGTCGAGCGGCGGTCGGGGCTGAAGCGGTGGGCGGGCCACCCCCTCTTCATGTGGGCCGGCGTGTCGACCTGGTTCAAGCACTACGACACCAAGCACCCGCACTTCCGCCTGCGCTTCCCCGACGGCGACGAGGTCGACGACGGCTACTTCTCGGTCTGCTGCAACACGAACCCGTACACCTACATCGGCAACAAGCCGTTCGACATCGCCCCCGAGGCCAACCTCGACAACGGCCTGGCGGTCGTGACGGTGCGGTCGCTGCGCATCGACCGCATCCTGCGGGTGGTGGGCCGCGCCCTGCAGGGCGACGGCGCGCTGGCCCGTGACCCTGCGGTCCACTACCGGCCCGACGTCACGTCCGTGGTGGTGGAGGGCCTCGACGGTGTGCCGTTCCCCTACCAGGTCGACGGCGACTACCTGGGCGAGATCGCCCGCCTGGAGCTGCGCCACGTCCCCGAGATCATGGACCTCGTCGTCCCCGTGGGGACGGCGTCGCCGTGACCTGACCGCCTGAGCGTCAGGTCGCGGTCGCGTCGACCACGGCGCGGGCGACGTCGGGGACGTTGGTGCAGATCCCGTCGACGCCGAGGGCCACCAGCACCTCCATGCGGGCGGGGTCGTCGACGGTCCAGACGTTCACCTCGAGCCCGTGCTCCTCGGCCGCCTGCACGAGGGCCGCGTCGACCACGCCGTCCCACGGGTGCAGCGCCCGGTGACCGGCGGCGGCCACGTCGGCGGCGACCTCGGCCCACGTCCGGGCCTCGTGGTGGTGGAGGAACGCCGTCGGCAGCGAGGGGTCGAGCTCGTGCACCCGGTCGAGCGTGGGCCGGTGGAAGCACGACACCAGCACCTCGACCGCGCCGGCGCGCCGCCGCACCTCCTCCACGACCGCCTGGGCCACCCGGTCCTCCGGGTCGAAGTCGGCGTCGGTCGGCCAGTTCTTGATCTCGACGTTGACCGCCATCCCCTCGCACGCGTCGAGCGCGTCGGCCAGGTCGGGCACGTGACCCGGCAGTTCGTCCCGCCCGAGCTCCACGATGGCGTGCCCGCTGGGCAGCCGGTCGTCGTGGTGGACGACGACCACGCCGTCGGCGGTCCGCCGGGCGTCGAGCTCCACCCAGTCCGCCCCGAGGCGGCGCGCGAGCCGGAAGGCCTCCAGCGTGTTCTCCGGCGCGGCTGCCGATGCGCCGCGGTGGGCGATGACCCGGACCATGGCGCGCAGCGTAGGGCTCGGGGGCGTCGCGTCGCCCCGAGGCTCGGCGGTCAGGCCGGCGTGGCGCCGAACGCCTCGTAGGGGCGGCCCTCGGCCTCGGCCCGGGCCCGCCCGGCGGCGACCTGGAACTCGCTGATCCCCCCGACGCTCCACGGCCCGACCGATCCCGCGGCGACGGCGTCGGCCGACTTCTCCACGATGCCGAACTGCTCCCGGACCTCCTCGACCGTGCGGTCGGCCAGCGCGAACCAGTCGACGGCCAGGAAGTCGACGCTGCCGTGCACCAGCGCGCCGCGCCGCATGGCGTCGGCCACCCGCGCCGTGACGCCCTCCCGCGAGAGCTGGCCGGGCGACGCCTCGAAGAGGCCGGCGCCCACGCGCAGGTAGCCCGTCTCGAACAGGGAGACGACCATGGCGAGGAGGCTGAAGGCGCGCGGGTCGTCGTTGGCGCGCGAGATGAAGGCGAAGACCTCCAGCTCGGACTCGACCTTGGTGCCGTAGTCGGCCACGACGTGCACCCAGTCGTGCTGGGCGAGCAACGGCGGCGCCGAGCCGGGGCCACCGGGGTAGCCGAAGCCCCGCGCCCGGTAGAAGTCGGCGACGCCCCGCCCGAGCGTGCCGGGGGGCAGGTCCTCGAGCGCCCGCCAGCGCTCGACCAGGTCCGGGTCCGCCACCGCCAGCTCCCACGCCCCTTGCAGCTCGGCCGAGGTGTGGAGCGCCCGGTGGTCGGCGGCGGCCCAGTCGGCGGTGTAGCCGTTGCGGTCGAAGTCGATGGCGGCCAGGCCGAGCGACCCGGCGGCGTAGCGCCGGGCGACGGCGAGCATGCCGTCGTCGACGGCGAGGGCCCGGGCGAACGCCTCCACCCGGGCCGCGACCTCGGGCGGGAGCGGGCGCAGCACGAGGGCGCCGAGCAGCATCACCTGCAGGATGCGGGTGCGGAACGCCTCGTCGCGCCGGCCCAGGCCGGCGGCGAAGGCCTCGGGGTCGACGGGCGGGGCCGACGGGTCGAGGGGGTGCCCGGTCAGGGCCTGGGTCACCGCCGCGAGGAGCACCCGCTGGAGCTCGGTGGGGCCGCCGTCCGGCGAGACCGCCGACAGCAGCCCGCGTGAGAGGTGCGCCACCTCGTCGGCGTCGGGCTTGGTGCGCAGAGCGCGCTCGGCGGTGGGCAGGGGCGTGGGCACGGAGGCCTCCCGGACGGGTCGTGCACGGCGACGTGGTGCCCGCAGTCAACCACCGAGGCGGGCCCGGACGGCGGGCCCCGGCGCCGGTCGGCGGCCCCTCGCACCCCCGCCTGTCGGGCAGGTGAACGGTCATCGGTCACGATGCGTCGAACTTGTGAAAATACTGCGAAAAAGTGCTTGCAGGAGGCAGCAGTCACCGCTACGGTCGACCACGCCCCCGCCGTGCGCCTTGGTCTCAGGGAACGGCATGTGAAGCAAGTCACGAGCTTCTTCCGCCCGTGGCACCCGTCGTGTCTGGAGGCACCCGTGGCCCTGAGTTCCGCGCACCTGCTGTCGCTCACCATCGCATCCGACGAGTGGCGTCGCAACGCCGCCTGCCGTGACACCGATCCGGACCTGTTCTTCCCGGTCGGGACCACCGGCCCGGCCATCGAGCAGATCGAGAACGCCAAGGCCGTCTGCCGCCAGTGCGACGCCCAGACCGCGTGCCTCGAGTTCGCCATCGCCACCAACCAGGACTCCGGGATCTGGGGCGGCACCTCCGAGGAGGAGCGCCGCAAGCTCCGCAAGCAGTACGCCGCCCGCCAGCGCCGCACCGCCTGACACCACCGGGGCCACCGCCCCGGGGACCCGCTCCCCCGCCACAGATGCCGGCCGCTCGGGCCGGCTTCTTGCGTTCTCGGGCCAGGTGCTCGCCTCGCGGCGGTGCCGCCGGGCTCAGCTGGCCACGGCGTCGATCGGGACCCGCAACTCCACCACCGTGCCCGGGCCGTCGAGCGGCTCGAAGAGGTCGATCGTGCCGCCGAGGTCCGACGTCACCAGCGCCCGGACGATCGAGAGGCCGAGGCCCTTGGCCTTCGCCACGCTGAACCCCTCCGGCACGCCCACCCCGTTGTCGCAGACCCGCACCACGATCCCCGACTCGTCGGTCTCGAGCTGCACCTGGACCCGCGCCGGCTCGGCCCGTTCGACGTCGGGCGGGAAGGCGTGGTCGGCGGTGTTCTGGAGCAGCTCGGTCAGCACGACCGCCATCGGGGTCGCGATCTGCGTGGGCAGGGTGCCGGCGTCGCCGTCGACGTCGAACTGGATCTCCCGGTCGGGCGACGAGACCGTCTCGGCCACCATCTGCACCAGCGGCCGCAGGATCTCGGTGAAGGCGACGTCCTCGCCGGCCTCGCGGGAGAGCGTCTCGTGCACCAGGGCGATCGACTGGATGCGCCGCACGGACTCGGCGATGGCGAACTTGGCGTCGTCGGAGCCCGTCCGACGGGCCTGGAGCTGGAGCAGCGACGAGATGGTCTGCAGGTTGTTCTTCACCCGGTGGTGGATCTCGCGGATCGTGGCGTCCTTGGACAGGAGCAGGCGGTCCCGGAGGCGCACCTCGGTGACGTCGCGGAACAGGACCACGGCGCCGGAGACGCCCTGCGAGTCGAGCATGGGGATGCAGCGGAGCAGGATGATCACCTCGCCGCGCTCGACCTCCTGCGTGATCGGCTTGGCCACGGTGAAGGCGTCGCGCACCGGCTCGTCGTCGAGGCCGAGCTCGCCGAGCCGCATGCCCTCGGTGTTGGCGTGCACGCCCATGCGGTGCAGGGCGGAGACGGCGTTGGGCGAGGCGTACTCGACGCACATGGCCCGGTCGAGCACGACGGCGCCGTCGCCGACGCGCGGCGACTCCTTCGAGTCGGAGTCGTCGATCGGGTACGGGAACTCGCCGGTGGCGATCATGCGGGCGAAGCGGTTGAAGATGTCGACGTAGGTGCGCTCGAGCTCGCCCGGCGAACGCCCGACCGACGGGGTGGACTCTCGCGACAGCACGGCGATGGTGCGCCCGTTGCAGCGCACGGGGATGCACAGCACCCGGACGCGCTCGCGGATCGCCGACACCGTGATCTCGCCCTCGATGATCTCCTCGAGGCGCATCGAGCGGGCCACGAGAGGGCGGTCCACCTCGTCGACCTCCTCGCCGATGAGGTCGTTCCGGTAGAGCGTCTGGGTGGTGGACGGGCGGACGTGGCCCACGACCAGGAAGCGCTCGGGGCCGCCGGCGCCGCCGGCACCGCCTCGGTCGTCCGCCGGGGTCGAGACCGGCACGAACAGCAGCAGGTCCGAGAAGCAGAAGTCGGCCAGCATGTTCCACGAGGCGACCAGGCGCTGGAGGTGCACGATCTCGGCGAGCGTCAGCCGGGACTGCTTCCGGACGATCTCGGCGAGTGAGGCCACGGCCGAACGGTAGCGGCGGCACGGTCGGCCGCCGCGGCCCGAGGTGGTCCCGGCCCGTATGGTCACCGCCATGGTCGCCCTCGGTCCCGCAGACCTCGACGCCTTCCTGTCCGCCGCCTTCCCGGGGGCGACGCTGCCGTTCCACGTGACCCGGGCGGACGACGACGGCGTGGAGGTCACCCAGCCCTTCGACCGCCTGCAGGTCCGGCCGGGCGGCACCCTCTCGGGGCCGACCCTCATGACGCTGGCCGACACCGTCGCCTACGTGGCCGTGGTCTCGCGCATCGGGCCCGAGTTCCTCACCGTCACCAGCCACCTGGCCATCGACTTCCTCCGCAAGCCGCCGGCGGCCGGTCTCCGGGCCACCGGCGAGGTGATCAAGCTCGGTCGACGCCAGGCCGTCGTCGTGGTGCGGATCCACTCCGAGGCGGCCGACGAGCTCGTCGCCTACGCCACCGTCACCTACGCGCTCCCGAGCACGCCGTCGGTGCCGCGCGCCGACCTGGCCGACGTCGAGGCCGACGGGCCGGCCGACGGCGCCTGACCCCGACGCCGCTCAGCGCCAGATCTGCTCGCCGAGGGCCAGCAGGCCGCGCAGGTCGTGGATGTCGGCGTCGAAGTACGGCACGGCGGCGACGACCTCGGGGCTCCGGGCCAGGCTCGCCCGCTGCTCGGCCTCGCGCGTGGCGACGACCTGGTAGTTGAGGAAGCTCTCCCCCACCGTCTCCAGGACGCGGGCGACGTCCTCGGGCGAGCCCACGCCGTCGACCGCGGTGGCGAGCCCCGGGGCGCCGGCCACCAGGCGCTTGGCGACGCCGGTGGTGGCGGTGCGGCGGAGGTAGGCAGGCAGGACCTTGTTGAGCACGAGGGCGCCGAGGTGGAGGCGGCGCTCGTCGAGGGCCTCGATGAAGAACTCGGCCTCGTGCAGGGGAGCCGCCTCCAGGGTGGACACGACGACGAACGTGGTTCGCCGGTCGCCGAGGGTGCGGCTGACCGCCTCGGCCCGCTCCACGAAGCCGGGGGCCATCGACTGGAACAGCGTGAAGAAGGTGGCGATGTCCTCCAGGAACTGCGACCCGAGGATCCGGTCGGCCACCGTGTAGAAGGGCTTCGAGGCGAAGTTCATCATCCGCGACTTGGTGGGCGCGGTGAGCCAGCGCAGGAGCTTCGACGAGAAGAAGTCGGCCATGCGGTCGGGCGCCTCGAGGAAGTCGATGGCGTTGCGGGTGGGCGGGGTGTCCACGACGATGAGGTCGTAGGTCCCGGACTGGTGGATCTCGTAGAGCCGCTCCATGGCGATGTAGTCGTGGCTCTGCACGAACCGGCCGGAGATGTTCTGGTAGAGCGAGTTGGCCAGGATGGCGTCGCGGGTGCGGCGGTCCGGGGCGTGCCGCTCGACGAGGTCGTCCCACGACTGCTTGGTGTCGAGCATGGCGGCCCACAGCTCGCCACGGGGCTCGATGCCGGCGGCGGCGAACGCCTCGGCCGGCACGCGGGTCTCGGTGTTGCCGAACCGCTCCAGCCCGAGGGCGTTGGCGAGGCGCTTGGCGGGGTCGACCGTGAGCACGAGCACCTTGCCGCCGAGGTGGGTCGCGGCCATCAGGGCGGCGGCGGCCGCGGTGGTGGTCTTGCCCACGCCGCCGGACCCGCACGAGATGACGATCTCCTTGGTGGCCAGCAGCTGCTCGAGCGTGCGGACCCGGTCCGGCTCACCGCCCGCGCGGCGAGCGCCGCCGCGGCCGGCGCCGTCGCCCGCCACTACAGCTCCTCGGCGAGCAGCTCGGCCACGCGCCGGGTGGCCCGGGCGCCGTGGCTGCGGGCGAAGAGGTACGGCACGTAGATCAGCGGGAGCGCCGGGTCGACGGCGGCTCGCAGGGTGGCCAGGTGGCCGGCCCGGGTGCGGCGGAGGGTGACGGCCAGCTCGGCGGCGTCGAGCACGGGGCGCACGTCGCCACCGGCCGCCTCGGAGAGGGCGGCGACTCGCGCCGGTTCGCGCAGCTCCTCGAACAGGGCCTCCTCCCGCTCGGTGAACAGCTCGGGCAGCACCCGGTTCACCACGATCGCCGCCAGGTCGACGTCGGTCTCGGCGTCCAGGCGCTCGGCCAGCTCGATGGTCTCGGCCACTGGCATCTCCTCGGGCGCCGACACGATCACCACGCCGGTCTGGGTGGGGTCGGTGAGGATGTCGAGCATCCACTGGGTCTGGCCCCGCACGAGGCCGACCTGCACCAGCTCGTTGATCGCCTGCGGCGCGGTGAGCTGGCCGACGATGTGGCCGGTGGCCACCGCGTCGACCACCACCAGGTCGTAGTGGCGCTCGCGCACCTCCCAGGTGAGCTTGCCGATGGTGAGGATCTCCTTCACCCCCGGCGCGGCGTTGGCGATGAAGTCGAACGTGCGGGCCAGCGGCCCGATCTTGGCGAGCAGGGGGATCTTCAGCTGGAGGCTCAGGTACTCCTTGAGCGACTCCTCGGTGTTCATCGACATGGCCCACAGGCCGGGCTGCAGCTCGCGAGCGGCGAACGCGGTCTCGCCCGCCTCGTAGAAGTCGGCCAGGTTGCCCTTGGCGTCGACCTCGCAGACGAGCGTGCGCTTGCCCTGCTCGGCGGCGAGCAGGCCGAGCGAGGCGGCGATGGTGCTCTTGCCGACGCCTCCCTTGCCGGTGACGAAGAGCAGCTTCCGATCGAGCAGCGCCGTCACGGGCCGGCGATCAGCCGCCGAAGCCGATGCGCCGCCCGGAGTCGGGGGCGCCGATCTCGAAGTAGGCGATCTTCTCGGCGGGCACGCCGACCTGGCGGCCCTTCTTGTCGGTGATCCAGAACGTGCCGCCGTCGACGAGCGCCTTGTCGAGGTCGGCCTTGATCGCATCGGTGTCGGCGCCGTCGGGCAGCTCGACGTCGAGTTCCTTGGCGGTCTGGCTCACGCCGATGCGCACGTCCACGGGTGTCTCCTCAGGCTGGTCGATCGGGGGCCATCGTAGGGGCCGGGGACGGTCGCCCCTCCCGGCCGACGCCGAGCTGCGCCGCTCAGGCGTCGTGCGGTGGCGCCCCGGCCGGCGGTGGGGTGAGCTCGTCGTGCCAGCGGGGGTGCTCGTGGAGCACCCATCGCCGGGGCACCAGGCCTCGGCGCATGCCCCGCATGGCGACCGGGTCGGCGAGGGCCTTGGCGATGTGGCCGGCGACGAGGAGGGTCAGGCCGACGTAGCCCCAGTCGTGGACGAACGTGGCCCCCGTGCGCCAGGAGTCGCTGAGGCGGTCGTTCCACTCGAGCAGGATCCCCGTGCCGAACAGCACCGGCAGCGTGCCGGCCACCAGCACCGCGTTGACCTTCTGGCCGGCGTTGAACTTGCCGATGCGGAGCGCGCCACCGCGACGGAACCGGCGGCGGAGCCACAGCCAGTCGTCGGTGAGGAAGCGGCCGAGGCGGCGGGCGTCGCGCCGGAGCCCCCGGTTCCACCGCCCGGCGAGGGCCAGCGCGAAGGGCGCCGGGAGGGCCAGACCGGTCCAGAGGTGGATGCGCTCCACCAGCACGCGCCGTCCCACCAGGCCTGACAGGGCACCGATGTACATGATCGAGCCGGTGGCGATCAGGACGAGGACCAGCGTGGCGTTCGTCCAGTGCAGCCAGCGCTCGACCCGGTCGAAGCGCACCACCTGGTCGCCCACCACGGCGTCGACCTCGCGCCGGCGACGAGATCCTGGCGGCACCTCGGGTGGGGCGGCGGCGATCGGCGTGCCCGCCTCCGCCGCGGTCACGAGCCCGAGACCGGCGTGGGCTCGTCCGAGCGGCCGTTGGACCGGCCCACCCAGGCGTCGATTGCGTAGCCGCGCTCCTCCCAGTAGCCGGGGATCAGCTCGTCGACGACCTCGATCCGCTCCAGCCACTTCAGCGACTTGTAGCCGTACATCGGCGCCACGTAGAGCCGCACCGGCCCGCCGTGCTCGGTGGTGACCGCCTTGCCCAGCATCTCGTAGGCGACCAGGACGTCGTCGCGCCGGGCCTGGTCGAGGGTCAGCGACTCCGAGTAGGCGCCGTCGAACGAGGTGATGCGCAGGTGGGTCGCAGCGTCCTGGACGCCGGCCCGGTCGAGCAGGTCGGCCACCTTCACGCCCTTCCACTCGACGTCCTCGACTCGCCAGCCCGTGACGCACTGGAAGTCGGCGGTGATGCCGGTCGGCTCCATCTCGATCAGGTCGGCGAAGCCGAGGTCGAGCGGCTGGTCGACGAGGCCGTCGATGCGAAGCCGCCACGCGGCCCGCGACCGCTCGGGTAGGTCGCCGGTGACGGTGTAGATCCGGAAGCCGCCGGCGCCGGGCACCAGCCCGGACAGGCCGGTCGGGTCGACGGCGGCGATCGGCGCCAGGCCCTTGGCGATGCGGCTCTGCACGCCGGCGCCGAACACGATGCCGGCCGCCCCGAGGCCGAGCAGGCCGAGCGCGGCCCGGCGGCCGACCGGCGTGCCGTCGCGGCCTTCGACCTCGTCGTCTCGTCGGGGGACCGCCATGGCCCCAGCGTACGGAGGCGCCAACGCACCCGGACCGCGCCCCGGCACGGGCGCACGGCGGGCGATCAGCCCAGCGCCTCGGCCAGGACCTCCTCCGGTCCGCCCGGCTCGGCCAGGCGGGCCTGCAGGTCGGGCCCAGCCGCGATCCGGTCGACGAGGGCCACCGCGGCCCGGCTGGCCCGACCGGCGACGGGCTGGTGCAGCGTCCACCCCCCGTCGGACCGGGCGACGACCCGTCCGGGTCCCTGCTCGGCGAGCCACCACGACGGACGACCCGGTCCCACGGCGGCGGCGTGGTCGGACCAGGCGTGCACCAGCTCGTCGCCGCCACCGCTCGCGACGACGAGCCCCCGCGGTTCGAACCGCAGGACGGTGCCGGGGGCCCGGAGCTCCGCCAGGGGCCCGCGCCGGTCGTCGAGGCCGAACCAGAGCCGGCCGGCGGCGACGACGAAGCCGTCCCGTGCCACGGTGCCGTCGTTTCGTGCTGTGGCCGCCAGCCGCCTCGCCACGGGCGGTCGGGGCCTCCGCACCGCCGGCACGGCCAGCACGCCGAGGCCCAACCCGACCAGGACCAGCGCATCGCCCCAACCGGTGCCGCCCGAGCCCGGCGGGTTCTCGATGCCGGGCTGCCAGAGCCGATCGGGGTCCTCCCGATCGACGCGCAGACGGAGCCGATCGCCCTCCCGCTGGGGGCCGGCCAGGCGGGCGGTGCCCTGCCGCTCCCGACCGTCGAGGCGGTACGAGAGGGACACGTCCCCCGCGTCGTCGTCCATCGAGGCCAGCACCACGGCATCGACGTCACGGCTGCGCGCCTCGATGTCCTCGGGGTCCTCGCCCCATGCGCCGACGCCCGAGAAGATCGACACCAGGGCGACTGCGGCGAGGACGCCGCCGAACCTCGAGCGCCGGTCGCCCTCCGGCGGGTCACCCGGGCGGTCGGGGTGGCGCGCGGCGCGAGGTGCCGTGAGCAGCGCCCGGCCGGCCGGCCACCAGACGGCGCCGGTGTCGACCTCGCGCACCACGAGCGCGCCCCCGGGGCGGGGGCCGCCCTTCACG
>DATAGR010000128.1:0-2192 GCA_036263575.1 Aquihabitans sp.
TCGCACGCCTCCGGGGCGGCGGACTCGACGTCTCCGCCCTCGCCGCCCGTGTCGCCGCCGGCGACGGCGTCCTCGATGGCGCCCTCGACCTCGGCGGCGGTGGTGTCGGCGGCCGAGTCGTCGTCGGACCCGCCGCACGCCCCGAGGAGCAGGGCGGCGCTGAGGGCGAGGGCAGCGGGGATGCGGAAGCGGGCGGTGGTGGTCACGGTGATCTCCTGATCGGGTCGGTGTGACCGCACCTTCGCCCGGGGCCCGTGGACGAATCGTGGAGCCCGCTTGGACGTCGGGTGGGCGCCGCTCCGAGCCGCTCAGCCGCGCACGGTGTCGATGATCCGACCGTCGCGCTCGGCCGCGCTCGGCGTCAGGTCGTCGACCACGAAGCTGCGCTGCAACCACCGGTCGGTGCCGTCGTAGCGGGCGGCGAAGGCGCTGCGTCCGTGGATGCAGGTGTGGTTGTCCACGACGAGTAGGTCGCCCGGGACGAGGACGAGCGACGTGCGTCGTGCGGTGGCCAGGGCGCGCAGCGCGTCGAGCGCGTCGGCCGCCTCCGGGTCCACCGCCGTCATGAGCTCGGCGTCGAACACGAGGGTCGGGCGTCGGAGGTCGCCGCGCAGCACCGGCGCGGCCGGTCCCGGCTCCTGGTCGGGTGTGCCGCCGAACGACTCGTCGACCCGGGTGCGGAACCGCGGTTCGGCGAGGGTCCGCCGCGTGGGCTCCCCCAGGTCGTCGAGCAGCTCGCGGATGCTGCAGAGGTGGGTCTGCGCTCGCGCATCGCCCCGGAGGCACGAGAGCAGGAGGTGGTGCGGGCGGTGGGGGTGGAACGCGGTCTCCGTGTGGAACTCCAGGTCCACCGAGGACGACGTCGACGTCTGCGTGGCGGCGGTCGCTCGCACCGGCAGGAGGTTCTGCACCAGCGCGCCGCCGTGCTCGGGGCGGTAGCCGACGGGCTCGCCCAGCTCCAGCGCCACGGCGAGGAGGAGGAGCTCGCTCACCAGGTCCTTGCCCGAGGGTGCCGTGGGGTGCGGCGGGGTCGCCGGCACCGCTCCGAGGGGGAGGCCCCGCAGCAGGAGGGCGCCGGCCGGGCCCGGGTCGGCTCGGAAGCGGGCCAGTGCCCCGCGGGTCGTGGCGGGGAGCAGGGGTTCGGCGGCGACCGCGGCGACCGTGGCGTCGTCGACCGTGGTCCCGGGCCCGAGTCGGGCCGGCAGCGCCCGGAGCCGGTCCCAGGGTCCGGCCACGTGACGGGCCGGGACGGCGGCGTGGGCGCGGCGCGGGCCCGCCGGTTCGGGCCGGTGCGGGGCGAGGGCCGTGGTCATGCCCGGATGGTACATCCATTCCAGGTGGCTGGATATCGGAACGAACGTTTCGACCCCGGGTCCGGCGACCAGCGGCGGGCCGATCAGCCGTCGGTGAAGGTGGCGCCGGCCCGCCAGGCGGCCTCGATGCGCTCGAGCCTGCTGGTCGCCGTGGCCTGCAGGGTCGCGGCGACGCCGGCCACGAGCGCCTCGAGCAGCGCCAGCGCCGCCAGGTGGGAGTCGAAGGGGCCGGCCGCCTCCGACGACACCGGGAAGACGAGCTCCGCCAGGTCGGCGAGCGGCGAGAGCTCCGAACCGGTGAGGGCCACGATGCGCGCGCCGGCCTCGTGAGCAGCGCCGACCGCGGCCAGCAGCCAGCGGTCGTACCGGGGCAGGTCGAGGGTGACCACGACGTCGCCCGGTGCCAGCAGGGCGAGCGCCCGGGCCACCGCGACCTCGGAGCCGTGCACGTGGGTGACGCCGGGCCGCAGCATCGCCAGCTCGGTGGCGAACTGCTCGCCGATCCCGCGTGAGGCGTCGGCGACCAGGACGAACGCCTGGTGGGCGGGATCGGCGAGACGGGCGACGGCGGCGTCGAACGCCGTGCGCTCGACCCGGTCGAGGGTGGTGCCGACGGCGGCCACGGCGACGGCGACCGCTTGGCCGAGCGGGTCGTCGGCCGGGGGTCGGCGGATCCGGTCGACGGCCGGGTGGTCGGCGGTCCGCAGGTCGGTGCGGACGCGGTCCTGGAGGGCGGCGAAGCCGTCGAGGCCGAGCCTTGTCGCGGTGCGCACCACGCTCCCCCCGCTGGTCCGCGCCGCCCGAGCCACCTCGGCGACGGTGCCGAAGGCGACGGCGTGCGGGTCGGCCAGCACCAGGTCGGCCACCCGGCGCTCGGCG
>DATAGR010000129.1:0-4842 GCA_036263575.1 Aquihabitans sp.
GACCCCACCCGTCGGGCCGGCCATCATCGCGCACGGTGCGCGCCCCAGCGCAGTCGGCCCCGCCCCGGTGGCGGCGCGGCGGGCCGGTACGGTGGTGGTCCGGTGACCGGCCGTAGCGTTCCTCCCGCCCCTCGCGCGCCCGGGTCCCGCCGGGCGCGGGCGGGTCCTCCGGACGTCTCTGCGAGCCTGATCCTGGCTGCACGCCAGGGCGACCCCGGCGCGTTCGCGCAGGTGGTGGAGCACTGGGACCGCCACCTCCGGCCCTTCGTCCACGTCACGCTGGCCGACGACGGCACCACCGACCGGGTGCTGGCCGCGGCGTACGTGCGGGCCTTCCGGGGCCTCCCCCGCTACCGCGCCGTGCAGACGCCCGGCCTGTGGCTGCACCGCGTCGCCTACCTGGCGACGGTCGACGAGCTGCGGCGCCGCCACCGGATGTCCGCGGCCGCCCGGGCGGCGGCCGCCCCCGACGTGGCCAGCCCCTCGACCGGCGCCCTGGGGGACCCGACCACCGACGTTCCGCCCGTCGTGGCCGCCTTGCGCCGGCTCGCCCCCGACCAGCGGGCGCTGCTGGCCATGGTCGACCTCGAGGGGTTCCCGGCCGACGTCGTGGCCGCCGCCTTCGACACCGACGCGACCCTGGTGGGCAACCGGCTCACCGCCGCCCGGCGCATCGTGGCCCGCGCCGGCGAGGTCGCGACCGGGCCGAGGGTGCCCGACCTCGCCGCGCCGCCGAACCCGCGCGCCGACCTGGCCGGCATCCTCGGCGGATCGCTGGTCGACGCCACCGGGCCGGGCGACGGCCCGTCGGCAGCGCTGGCCCCCGAGGCGCCGCCCGGGACGCCGGCGGGGCGTCGCCACCCGCCGGAGGAGCACGCCGGGGACCCTGCCGATGCGTCTCCAGCCGACCGGGCCTCGGCCGGCGCCGATGCCGCGGCGGACCCGGAGGCCGATCGCCTCGTCGAGGCGGCCCGGGCGGTGCTGGCCACCCTCGAGGTCCCCCCGGCCGGCCCCGCCTTCTGGGCGGACCTGGGACGTCGCCTGCTCGCCGAGCGCGACCGGCCCGCGGCGCCCACGCCCGACCCGCGCGCCCGCCTGGCCCGGGCCCACCCGGCTGAGCCCGGCTTCGCCCCTGCGGCGCCGCCTCGGTCGGTGGCCTCCATGGCCGACCAGGCCGATCGCAACCGTCCTCGCCGCCGCTGGCGCCGTCCCCTCGCCATCGCCGCCGCCGTGCTGGTCGTCGCCGGCGTGGTCGCCGGCGCGGTGGTCGTGGGGATCAGCGGCCGCACCCCGGACGGCTCGGTGAGCGCCGAGGAGCTGGGCGCCACCCTCGCCGCCGCCCTCGACGCCAACCGCCACCTGAGCGCCGACGCCGTGGTCGAGCTGGCCGACGTCCCGGACGCCGGCACGACCTCCGAGCCGGAAGCGACCTCCGAGCCCGGTGCGACGACCGAGCCGGGCGGGACGACGGCGTCGGCCGCCACCGAGGAGCAGCGGCTCCGCGTCACGCTCGGTCCCGACGGCTCGTGGGCCGTCACCCGCACGGACGCCTTCGACCAGACCACCTACGACGGCTCCGACGGCCTGCTGCGGCGCGTGATCGTCGTGGAGGGCCCGCCCGGCGGCCCGCCCACCGTGCTGGCGAGCGAGGAGGGCGGCCTGGCCGCCGGCCCGCCCGACCCCGCCGCCGTCGCCCCTGCGCCGGTCGACGACCTGCAGGCGATCGGCACCCTCCTGCGCAGCGACGGGACCCGCCGGGGCGAGCCCACGACCGTCGCGGGCGTCCGGGCGCACACCGTCCGCCGAACCGTCGCCACCGGCCCCGGCGGGGCGCCCGAGGAGTGGCGCGTGTCGGTGCGCCGCTCCGACGGCCTGCCCATCCGCATCGAGCGCCGGCGCGACGGCCGTACCGTTCGCCTCGTGCGGTTCTCGAGCTGGGAACCCGCGACCGAGGTCCCGCCCGAGACGTTCCGCCAGACGATCCCGTTCGGCACCGCGACCCGCACCACGGCACGGGGCTTCCTCGCCGCCGACCTCCCCGCGGCCACGCTGCTCGGTCGCGGCGAGGCCGTCACGCCGGCGTGGCTGCCGGAGGGCTTCGAGCTCGCCGCCGTCGCGCTCCGCGCCGACGCACCGCCCGGCGAGCGCTCGACGGGCGGCGGGACGAACCCGCCCGACGTCGCCGTCGCCTCGCTCGGCTACCAGCGAGGGCCCGAGCGCATCACCGTCACCACCCGCGCCACCAGCGCCCCGGAGGGCGACTGGTCCGACCCGTTCGTCGGGTCGGCGGCCGACCCCTTCGGCGCGGGGGTCACGCCGAGCCAGCGCACCCTCGGCGACGGCCGCTTCAACCGGGCCGAGGTGCGGGTGGTCACCGACCCCGTGGGTCGGGCCCGCCTGTGGGGGATCGTCGACGACACGGTGTTCACCGTCTCGGGCGACGTGACGGGAGCCGAGGCCTACCGGGTGGCGGCCTCGCTGCGCTGAGCGTAGGGCCGGCACGCCTGGCCGCGCAGCGACGGGCACGGCGCCACCAGGGCGGGCAGCTCGCCGTCGTCGGGCAGCACGCCCAGCACCAGCTTCGACGGCCGCCCCGGGCCCCGGCCGACCTCGCGCCGGGCGCCGTCCTCGCCGATGGTCTCGAACGTCCAGGCCCCGAAGTCGCGACCTGGGCTCGAGATCGTGACGACCAGGCGGTCGCCCTCGCGGAACGCCTGGGCGAACGACGGCAGGGCCACCCGGGCCGGCTCGAAGCGGTCCGCCGGCATCTCCTCGGCGTCGGCCTCGGCGTAACTGCGCTCGACGAGCAGGCCGAAGGACCGCTCCTCGTCCACGGCACGGTCGCTGAGGCGCAACAGGCCCGAGGTCAGGTGCCACTCGGTGCCGGCCGCGTCGACCAGCGACAGCGACACCTGCACGTCGGCGTCCCCGTCGGGCACCCGGAGGTGCAGGTCGGCGTAGCCGGGGCCGCCGACCACCGTGTCCTCGGTGAACGGCTCGGACTCGTAGCTGACCGCGTCGCCCGCCGCGAAGCGCGTCCAGTCGAAGTCCCACGTCGGCGCCAGGAGCTGGTAGCCCTCCTCGCCGAAGAAGTCGACCGCGGCCGAGGCCGGGTCGTTGGCGAAGGTGTCGGCACCGTCCGCCTGCTCCTCGATGGCCTCGTCCTCGGCCTCGACCAGCTTCCCGCCCTCGGCCAGGTGCAGCTCGCGCTCCTCGGTGGCCGACGGCGGCCAGGCGTCGTAGGTGCGGTCGAAGGTGTACACGGGCGCCCCGGGGACCTCGGCGCCGGCACCGCTCTCGTAGAGCACCCGCACCGGGTCCTCGGCCTCGTAGTCGGCGCGGACGGCGTCGTACTCGTCGTCGCCGAAGTCGGCGAAGCGATCGGGCTCGAAGCTGAGGTCCTCGACGCCGAACTCCTGGGCGAACACGGCGGGCGCGGCGGCGCGGATGCCGGGGTCGAGCCTCGGCACCTCCTCGTCGACGTAGAGCTCGAGGAACTCGTACCAGCGGGTCAGCACCATGGGCGTGTAGCCGTCGGGGTGGCGCCCGTTGAACATGGTGAAGCGGGTGACCGGTGCCTGGTCGAAGCGGCCGAGGAGGTCGCCGAACTGCGGCCCGGTCTGCTCGTCCTGCCAGGCGCCGGTGAGGTACACGGGCACGTCGATCTCCGACACGAGGCGCGACAGGTCGCGCCCGTCGGCCAACGCCGGGCGCCGCACGAGCGAGCGCCCGAAGGCCTCGAAGTCGATGTTCTGCTCGCGCAGGTCGAGGTGCTGCGCGCAGGTCTCGTCGCCGTTCTCCACCCGCGTGGTGACCCACGACGTGCCGCCCGCCGCGGACTGCTTGTCGCGCTCGTCGAGCCAGTTCTTGGTGAAGCCGCCGTTGTAGACGCCGCCCGGCCACTGCTGCAGCCACGGGTCCTTGATGACCGACAGCGGCGTGATCGCGGCCAGGCTCGGCGGCCGGGTGGCGGCCACGTACAGCTGGCTGATGCCCGAGTACGAGAGCCCGACCATGCCGACCTTGCCCCCCTTGACCCACGGCTGGCGGGCCAGGGCCTCGACGGCGTCGTAGCCGTCGACCTGCTGGGCGGTGTTGAACACGTCGAACACGCCGCCCGAGCAGCCCGACCCGCGCATGTTCACGCCGACGGTGGCGTAGCCCAGCAAGCCGGCGATGCGCGACCCCGGCTCGAGGGCGTCGGGGTTCGACGGGCCGTAGCCCGAGTACTCCACGACCGTCGGGTACGGGCCTGCGGACGCCGGACCCGGGAGGTCGACCTTGATGCTGAGCTGCACGCCGTCGCGCACCTCGACGTAGCCGTACCACTCGGTCTCGTCACCGGTCGGGCCCAGCTCGCCGGCCTGCTCGTCGAAGAACGCCGGGTCCGGGTGGTCGTCGCGGCCGAGGACGGTGAAGGGCTCGGACCGTTCGACGGGCTCGGCGTCCTCGCCGCGGACGGTGTAGCCCTCGCCCGGCTCGACGATGAAGCCCTCGTCGTAGGGCAGGGCCGACCCGCCGCCGGTGTCGTACTCGCCGAGGCGGGCCGGTAGGTAGGCGAAGTGGGCCTGGCCGAGGTCGTCGGCCCGCAGGACCACCAGGCGGCGGCCGCGGCGGTCGACCAGCGAGAGGCGGGCACCGGGCTGGGCACCCGTGACCGTGACCTCCTCCGTGCCGGCGCGCACCTCGAAGGTGGCCGTCGCCGTCTCCTCGTCGGGGTCGACGGCGACGTCGAGGTCGGTCGCGGCGTCGCCGCTCGCCTTGCCGCCGCTGCCCGGGCGCGGGCCGGACGGCTCCTCGGCGGCCGGGGTGGCCCCGTCGCCGCCGTCGCCGCCGTCGTCG
>DATAGR010000130.1:0-1971 GCA_036263575.1 Aquihabitans sp.
GGCCCGGACCCGCCACCCTCGTTTCGCCGGACCGGTCGTCGTCGTCTCCGTCACCATCGACGCATTGTGGCCGCCGATCGCCGGCCGGCGTGCAGCTCGCGCCTCGCACGGCGTCGCGGGTGGTCAAATCGCTCCGGCAGCGAGGGGAGGGACCCGTAACGTGCACGGGCTGGGCCCGCAGCCGGCGGAACCCGCAGCCGGCCGCGCCCGGCGCCCCTCGCCGGGCTCACGGCGGAGCACGACCATGACCCCCGACCACCACCCGACCGACGTCCGGCTCCTCGCCCGGTACCTGCGCCCCGAGCGGCGCCAGCTCGGCCTGCTCGTGGGGCTGCTCGTGGTGGCCATGGTCCTGCCGCTGGGCGGCCCGCTGCTCGTGGGCCGCTTCGTCGACCAGGCGCTCGACGGGGCCGACACGAGCGTGCTGGTCGGCCTGGCCCTCGCCTTCCTGGCCACCACCCTCACCGGCGACGCGCTGCAGCTGGTGGTGACGTGGCTGTCGGTGCGCCTCGCCTGGCGGGTCGGCAACAGCCTGCGCAGCGACCTGTGCCAGCACGCGCTGTCGCTCGACCTCGACTGGCACGGCGACCACAGCCCGGGGCAGCTGATCGAGCGGATCGACGGCGACATCGACGCCGTCACCCGGTTCTCCTCCACCGCCGTCCTGCAGCTCGCCGGCAACGCCATCCTCGTGGTCGGCGTGCTGGCCGTCTCGGCGGCCATCGACTGGCGGGCCAGCGTGCTGATCGCCGTCACCATCGCCGGGGCGCTGACGGCGATGGTGCACCTCCGCCGCGTGGCCGTGCCGTACTACGACGACGAGCGCGAGGTGCAGGGCAAGCTCTACGGCGACGTCGAGGAGCGCCTGGGCGGGCTCGAGGACCTGCGGGCCAACGGCGCCGGCCGCTGGGCCGAGCACCGCCTCCAGCAGCACTCGGCCGGGTGGTGGCGGACCTCGCGCCGCGCCGCGCTGCGCGGCGACGGCTCCATCTCCATCGCCGGCGTGGTGTTCGCAGCCGGGAGCGCCGGGACCCTCGCCCTCGGCGTCTGGTTGGCCCGCTCGGGCCAGCTGTCGGTCGGCTCGGTGCTGGCCCTCCTCCGGTTCTCGCAGCTCGTGAGCGACCCGCTGTGGCGGGTGGCCGAGCAGCTGGCCGAGGCCCAGAAGGCCGTCGCCGGAGCCGGCCGCGCCGCCCGGCTCCTCGCCACCGAGGCGCGCGTCGTCGACGGCACCGGGCCCGACCTGCCCGACGGCGCCCTCGAGGTCGAGCTGCGGGGCGTGACGTTCGGCTACGGCACCGGGCACCCGGTGCTCGAGGGCGTCGACCTGCGCATCCCGGCCGGCACCACCCTCGGCGTGGTCGGCCGCACCGGCTCGGGCAAGACCACCATCGGCCGCCTGGTGGCGCGCCTCTGGGACACCGAGGCGGGCGAGGTCCGCGTGGGCGGGGCCGACGTGCGCTCGCTCCGGCTCGCCGACCTGCGGGCCCGCATCGGCATCGTGACCCAGGAGGTGGAGCTCTTCCGGGCGTCGCTGCGCGACAACCTCACCGTCTTCGGGACGCTCGCGGTCGACGACGACCGCCTCACCGCCGCGCTCGACGACGTCGGCCTCGGCCACTGGCTGGCGACGCTGCCCGACGGTCTCGACCAGCACCTCGACGGCGACGCCGAGCTGTCGGCCGGCGAGGGCCAGCTGCTGGCGTTCGCCCGCGTGCTCCTGGCCGACCCCGCGGTCGTGGTCCTCGACGAGGCCTCGAGCCGGCTCGACCCCGTCACCGAGGCCCGTCTCGCCGAGGCGTCGGACCGCCTCCTCGCCGGCCGCACCGCCATCGTGATCGCCCACCGCCTGGCGACGCTGGACCGGGTCGACGACATCTGCGTCATGGACCACGGGCGGGTCGTCGAGCACGGACCCCGCGCCACGCTCGTCGCCGACCCGACGTCGGCCTTCTCCGCCCTGCTCGCCGCCGG
>DATAGR010000131.1:0-8522 GCA_036263575.1 Aquihabitans sp.
TGGCGGGCGGGCACCTGCCGGGCGAGGACGGGCCCGAGGCCTCGGTGGTGGTCACCGTCGAGGGGCTGGCCCGCGCCACCGACCACTTCTACCGCTTCGAGCGCGACGGCCGGAGCTCGCCGATCGGTCGCACCAGGACCCTGCCCGACGACGACCGGCCGGTGCGCCTCGGCCTGGTGTGCTGCGGCGACTACAGCGCCGGCCACTTCGCCGCATACCGGGGCGTGGCCGAGGCGGACGTCGACGCCGTGGTCCACCTCGGCGACTACGTGTACGCCGAGGTCGGCGGCAAGATCCGCGAGGTCGACCCGCCCGGCACCGCGACGACGCGAGCGGAGTACGACGCCCGCTACTGCCAGGTCCGCTCGGACCCCGACCTGCAGGCCCTCCACCAGCGCCACCCCATGTTCGCGGTGATCGACGACCACGACCTTGCGGACAACGCCCACGAGACCGGGGCGAAGACCCACGACCCCGACGAGCACGGGCCGTGGGCCACCCGGCGCGACGCCGCGGTGGCGGCGCGCGCCGAGTGGCTGCCGCTGCGACCGGAGGGCCCCCCGGGGCGCACGCGACGGGCCCAGTGGCGGTCGGTCCGGCTGGGCGAGCTCGCCGAGCTGCTCCTGCTCGACGCCCGCCTCGCGGGGCGCGACCCGCAACCCGACGAGGGCGGGCCGGAGCTCCAGGACCCCGAGCGCACGATGCTCGGCCGCACCCAGCTCCGATGGGCGCGCGAGCGGATCCTCGACACGTCGGTGCCGTGGAGCATCGTGGCCAGTTCGGTGGTCCTCAACCCGGTCACGATCGAGGTGCCGGGCCGCTGGGGGCTCAACCGCCCGCTGGCCTCGGGGTACCTCGTCGAGGACGGCGTGGCGATCAACAGCGACGGCTGGGACGGCTACCCGGCCGAGCGGCAGCGGCTCGTCGAGGCGTTCCGGGCCCGGGGCCGAGGTGGCCTGGTGCTCTCGGGGGACGTCCACTCGGCGTGGGTCTTCGAGGGCCCGTCGGACGACGAGGGCCCGGTGGCCGTCGAGTTCACCTGCCCGGCCGTGACCTCGAAGCCGATGGGGGAGATGATCCCGGTCGCCGGCAAGGCGGTCGAGAAGCTGCTGGGCGCCGACGACGGGGTGAGGTGGGTGGACCTGTACGCCCGCGGCCACCTCATCGTCGACATCGGCCCAACCGAGGTCACCGCGACCTGGTACTTCTCCGACTCGGAGGACCCGGCAGCGGAGAGCCGGCGGGGGTCGTCCTGGACGACCCACCTCGACCGGCCGGGCCAGGTCGTGGAATCCGACGCCGACCCGGAGGCCGGCGCCGCCCGCCTCCACGCCGAGGTCGGCGCCTCCGGTCCCGACGCCCGGGCCACCGCCGACGAGCGGGAGCGCGTCGTGCCCACCCCCGTGCCGCCCCGTCCCCGAAGCGTGGTGGCCGCCGACGCCCGCCGCCGGCGGCGCCTCCGGGTGGCGGCCACCGCCGCCGTCACCGCGCTGGTGCTCACGGCCCAGGGCCGCCGGGGACGACGCTGACCGGAACCGTCGGCATCGCCGCCCGGGTTGGCCCGGGACCGGTTCGAGCCCTACCATGATCCGTCGGCCCAGGCGGCCACCTCCCGAACGCGCGAAGGCAGATCGATGTACGCAGTGATCAAGACCGGTGGCAAGCAGTACCGGGTCGCGGAGGGCGACGAGCTCGCCGTCGAGAAGCTCGGCGTGACCGAGGGCCAGGTCGACCTGACCCCGGTCCTCCTGGTGGACGGCGACACCATCGTGTCCGCCCCCGACGCCCTCGCCTCCGCCTCGGTGACCGCCGACGTCATCGGCGCCTCGAAGGGCCCGAAGATCACCGGCTTCACGTACAAGAACAAGACCAACAGCCGGAAGCGGTGGGGCCACCGCCAGCAGTACGCCACCATCCGGATCACCGGCATCACGAAGGGCTGACCCATGTCGAAGACCAAGGGCGGCGGTTCCACCCGGAACGGCCGTGACTCCAACGCCCAGCGCCTCGGCGTCAAGGCCTACGACGGCGCCACCGTCTCGGCCGGCTCGATCCTCGTGCGCCAGCGCGGCACCCGCTTCCACCCCGGCGAGAACGTCGGGCGCGGCGGCGACGACACGCTGTTCGCCACCGCCACCGGCCGGGTGAAGTTCGGCCGCCGCGGCGGCCGCAAGCTGGTCGACATCCTCCCCCTCGAGGACTGATCGCCCGCACCGGCACACCAGCACGCTGACGGAGCCCTCGCCACGGCGGGGGCTCCTTCGCGTCCGGGCTCGGCTACGCGGAGCGGGGGAGGGCGGCCTCCTGCCACCCGAGGAGCTCGATGGCGGCCCGGTGGGCGAAGCGGTCGGTCATGCCCGACACGTAGCGGACGGCCGACGCGGTGGCCTCGGGCGAGCCCGGCACCAGGCCCCGGCCCTCGGGCAGCAGGCTCGGGTGGGTCAGGTGGTGCTCGGCGAGCGCGGCGATGAGGCGGGCCGCCCGGTCGGCCTGGTCGACCGCCTCGGGCCGCAGGTAGATGCGCTCGTAGTTGAAGGCCCGGAAGGCGGCGAGGGCGTCGGCCTCGGGCCGCCGCAGCCCGACGACGCCCGTCTCGGCGATGGTGTCGACCATGGCGGTGATGAAGCCGTGGAGCTGCGAGCGGCGGTCGGCACCGACGACGTCGCGGACCTCGGCGGGGAGCTCGGCGGGGGTGAGGAGCCCGGCGTCGAGCGCGTCCTCGAAGTCGTGGCACACGTAGGCGATGCGGTCCGCCCACGCGACGACCTCGCCCTCGGGCGTGGCCGGCGCCGGGCGGTTCCACGAGTGGTTGCGGATGGCGTCGAGGGTCTCGGCGCAGAGGTTCAGCGGCGCCAGCACGACGTCGGCCCCGTACACGGCGTGGTGGTACCCGCCCTCGACGAAGGGCGACAGGGCGCCCTCGGACGCGTGGCCGGCCGGGCCGTGGCCGCAGTCGTGGCCGGTGGCGGCGGCGGCGGTCAGGGCGACGTTGAGCCCCACCGGGCGGGCGATCGACACCGCCACCTGGCAGACCTCGATGGCGTGGGTGAGCCGGGTCCGGAGGTGGTCGTCCTCCGGCGCCACGAACACCTGGCACTTGCCGGCGAGGCGGCGGAACGCCCGGGAGTGCTGGATCCGGTCCAGGTCGCGCTCGAAGCAGGTGCGGAAGCGGTCCGGTGCCTCGGCGACGGCCCGGGTGCCCGCCCCCCGAGCCCGGGTGGCATGGGCGGCGAGGACCGCGTCCTCGCGGTCCTCCCGCTCGGCGCGCTCGGGCAGCGGGTCGCCGGCCGCGCCCACGGGGATCGGGGCGTGGGCGAGCGCCGGGCCGTGCTCGGTGGTGCTCCTGGTGGGCGGTGCCATCGCCGCCCACCCTACGGACGGTGGCGGCCCCCGGTGCGGACCGGAACGGCGGAGCGCTCGAGAATCTGCTCAGGATACGGCCACTTCTGCCGATACTTCCGATCGTGAGGAGCACCAGGCGGCGAAGCGGGGGACGCGTGGGGCACCCGACCGCCTCCGCCCGCCTGCGAGCGCGCGCCCGAGAGAGCCGCGGCGTCGCCATCATGGAGGCGGCCATCCTCACGCCGGTCTTCTTCGTGCTGGTCTTCGGGGTCATCGAGCTGGGCCTCGCCGCCGCCGACCAGCTGGCGCTCTCAAGCGCCGTCCGGGCCGGCTCGCGGACGGCGAGCGCCTCGGGCAACGACCCCTACGCCGACTACGGCACGGTCCGCGCCGTCCTGCGTGAGTCGAAGGCCCTGCCCCGGAACCAGATCGAGTACATCGTGGTGTACCGGGCGAGCGGCTTCGGCGAGTCGCCACCGGCCGGCTGCATCGACGGCAGCCCCCAGAGCACCTCGACCGTGAGGTGCAACGTGTACCGGGCGAGCGACTGGAGCCTCCCCAAGGCGCGGTGGGGGTGCTCGAACCCGGCGACCTCACCCGACCGGCACTGGTGCCCGACCACGCGCAAGGTGACCCTCTCGGGGGCCGGCAGCGAGTTCGTCGGCGTGTGGATGAAGGTCCGCCACCCGTGGGTGACGAAGATCTTCGGCAACGCCCGGACGATGACCGACGGGTCGGTCATCCGCCTCGAGCCGAGGTTGAAGTGACGGTCCGCCTGGCCCACCGGCGGCCCCGCTCGGCCGTGGTACCGGCACGGAGCGAGCGAGGCGCGGTGATGGTCGAGCTCGCCATGGTGGCGCTGATGCTGCTCACCTTGGCTGCCGCCGCCTTCGACCTCGGCATGGCCTGGCGGTCCGGCCTGGCGACCAACGAGTCCGTCCGCACCGGGGCGCGCGTCGCCTCGGCCATGGGGTCCGACCGGCTGGCGGACTACTACGCCCTCTCCGGCGCCAAGTCGGCGCTGGCGGCCAGCGGCAAGCTCGACGACGTCCAGCGCGTGGTCATCTACCGGTCGACCGCCGTGAACGGGCAGGTGCCGGCCTCCTGCACCGCCGCCACGCCGAGCGGCTCCTGCACCGTGCTGAGCGGCGCACAGCTCCGCTCCGCGTTCACCACCGCGAGCTTCGACGCCCAGGGCTGCTTCACCGGCGCCGCGGTGAAGGCGTGGTGCCCCACCACCCGCAACAACGTGCAGCTGACCGCGGACTACTTCGGCATCTGGATCCAGATCCGGCACTCGTACGCCTTCCCGATCCTCGGCGCCGGGACCAACGTGGCCCGCGACGCCGTCATGCGCCTCGAGCCGTAGGAGTCCGACCGTGCCCCGTTCCGAGCGCCGACTGTCCCACCACGCCGGAGGCGTCCACGAGGGCGTCCACCGCGCCGGCCGCCGGGCCGCCGGTCTCGGCCGTCGCGGCGACGGCGAGCCGGGCTACATCCTCGTCACCTTCGCCCTCCTGCTGGTGCCGCTGCTGTTGATGGTGGGCCTCGCGGTCGACGTCGGCTCGTGGTACAACCGCGCCTCGGACCTGCAGAAGGCCTCCGACGCGGCGGCCCTGGCCGGGGTGGTGTGGCTGCCCGACACGGCGTCGGCGCGGACCGCGGCGCTCGCCGCCGCCGAGCGCAACGGCTTCAAGCACGGCGTCGACGGGGTCACGGTGCAGGTGGAGGCCGTCCCCAGCCACAACCGGCGGCTCCGGGTGACGATCAAGGACCCACAGGTCAGCAGCTTCCTCTACCGCAACATCGGCGGCAGCACCATCGCCCTCACCCGCAAGGGGACCGCCGAGTACGTCCTGCCCGTGCCCCTCGGCAGCCCCCAGAACACCTTCGGCGGCAACGCCTACTCGGACCCGTCGGTCCCCGCCGCGAACCAGGCGAACCTGTGGGGCAACATCCACGGGCCCCGCACGGACAACGTGAAGGGCGACGCCTACTCGCCGCTGTGCCGCAACGCCGACAACTGCACCGGCCAGTCGAACACGGCCCACCGCTCGACGGGCTACCTCTACGCCATCGACGTGCCCGACAACGTCTCGGGGCTCGACATGCAGATCTTCGATGCCGGGCTCTACGACCGGGGGAGCAACGAGGCCGTCGAGACCGGCGACCGCAAGTACACGAACGTCGGCACCACGACCACCACGTGGACCTTCTACGACCGCGACGGCAGCGAGCTCGACGTCAACGACAACCCGAAGGCGGCCTCGACCGGGCTCTGCTCGACGGGGACGGGCACCTGGGAGCTGGCCGAGGGCGCGGGGGCGGCGACGTACCGGGGCCTGTGGTCGTCCATCTGCCGGCGCACCGGGTCCATCACGCCCGGCCGGTACCTCCTCCGCGTGCAGACGTCCGGGGACGGGTCGTCGGCCAACCGCTACGCGCTGCGGGTGCTGTCCAACAGCTCGCAGAAGGCCCGGATCTCGGCCTACGGCGACATGTCGATGTACAACAACGTCGCGGCTGGGAACGCCGCCTTCTACCTGGCCGAGGTGGACCCGGTGCACAAGGGCAAGACGCTCGAGCTGAGCCTCTACGACCCGGGTGAGGTCACCAAGGTCACCGGCACGACCGGCAACGGCACGATCCAGGTGCTCACGCCCGCCGGCACCGTCGCCGCCTCGTGCGGTGCCACCACCACCTCCGGCACCATCGCCTCCACCCTCACGCCGTGCGAGTTCCAATCCGCGGTGGGCGGCACGGCGAGGTTCAACGGGGCGTGGGTGACGCTGCAGATCCCCATCCCGACCACCTACAACTGCACGCTCGGCACGCTCCCGGGCTGCTGGTGGCGCATCAAGTACGTGATCGACGGCCAGGGCAACGACACCACCACGTGGGCCGCGCAGGTCATCGGCGACCCCGTGCACCTCGTCGAGGAGTGAACCGGGGCGCGACGCCGGCCCTGGGGACGGTCGGCACCGGCCGGTAGCCTCGTCGGACCATGTCAGGATTCGTCGACGAGGCCCAGCTCAACGTGAAGGGCGGCGACGGCGGCGCCGGGGCCGTGGCCGTGCGCCGCGAGGCCCACGTGCCCCTCGGTGGGCCCGACGGCGGCGACGGCGGCAAGGGCGGCGACGTCTGGCTGGTGGCCGACCGCAACGTGAGCTCGTTGCTCGCCTTCCGCGACCACCCGCACCGCAAGGCCACGAGCGGCGCCCACGGGCAGGGGAAGCGCAAGCACGGCACGTCAGGGGTCGACCTCGAGGTCCACGTCCCCGAGGGCACCACCGTCTACGACCAGGACGGCGAGCTGCTGGCCGACCTCGTGCACGCCGGCGACCGGTGGCTGGCGGCCGCCGGCGGGCGAGGTGGGCGGGGCAACGCCCGGTTCCTGTCGAACCGGCGCCGGGCGCCGTCGTTCGCCGAGCAGGGCGAGAAGGGCGAGCAGCGGTGGCTGCGCCTGCAGCTGCGGCTGCTGGCCGACGTCGCGCTCGTGGGGTTCCCCAACGTCGGCAAGAGCACCCTCATCTCCCGCATCTCGGCGGCCAAGCCGAAGATCGCCGACTACCCGTTCACCACGCTCGAGCCCAACCTCGGCGTGGTGCGGATGGACGAGGGCGACGAGCTGGTCGTGGCCGACATCCCCGGGCTCATCGAGGGGGCGGCCGAGGGCAAGGGCCTCGGCCACCAGTTCCTGCGCCACATCGAGCGGGCCCGGGCGCTGGTGATCATGGTGGACCTCGGTCCCACCACCGAGCTCGAGCCCGAGGACCAGGAGCGCATCCTGCTCGACGAGCTCGAGCGGTACCGCCCCGACCTCGTGACCCGGCCCCGCGTGGTGGTCGGAAGCCGCGTCGACCTCGCGGTGCCCGAGCGGCTCGCGAGGTGGACCGGCGCCACCTGCTCCGCCGTGACCGGCGAGGGGGTGCCCCAGCTGGTGGGGGCCATGGCCGGCGCCGTCCGGGAGGCCCGGGCCGCCGAGCCCGAGCCGGAGCCGTTCGTGGTCCACCGCCCGTCGCCCGAGGGCCTCACCATCCACCGCATCGACTCCGGTGCCTACGTCGTGCAGGGACGGGCCGTCGAGCGCGCCGTCGCCCTGTCGGACCTCACCAACGTCGAGGCCCTCGCCTACGTCCAGGAGCGGCTCAAGAGCCTCGGCGTCGACAAGGCGCTGGCGAAGGCGGGGGCCCAGGAGGGCGACACCGTGCACATCGGCGGCTTCACGTTCGACTTCTACGCCGACTGAGCGATCCGGCCCGACGCACGCCTCGAGCGGAGATCGGGTTCGACGGCGCCGTGGTCGGCCGGGCAACCTTCCGGTCGTGACCCAGGTGGTGGTGGCCAAGATCGGGACGTCGTCGATCACCGACGACCAGGGCGAGATCGACGCCGACGCCATCGCCAAGTTCTGCGCCGAGGTCGCCGCCCTGCGCGGCGCCGGCCACCGGGTGGTCGCGGTGACCTCGGGCGCCATCGCCGCCGGCCTCCCGGCGATCGGGCTCGGCGGCGCCCGCCGCCCCTCGGACCCCGTGACCCTGCAGGCCGCGTCAGCGATCGGCCAGAGCCGGCTCATGCGGGTCTACGACGACGGCTTCGCCCGCCACGGCCTCGTGGCCGGCCAGGTCATGCTGGCCCCCCTCGACTTCGGGATCCGGCGGCAGTACCTGCACGCCCGCGGCACGCTGACCCGACTGCTCGACCTCGGCGTGGTGCCGGTCGTCAACGAGAACGACGCCATCGCCGACGACGAGATCCGCTTCGGCGACAACGACCGCCTCAGCGCCCTGGTCGCCCACCTCGTGCACGCCGACGTGCTGGTGCTGCTCACCGACGCCGCGGGTCTGCTCACCGCCGACCCTCGGCTCGACGCCAAGGCCTCCCTCATCGAGGAGATCGTCGAGTTCGACGCCGCCATCGAAGCCCTCGCCGGCGGGTCGGGCACCGTGCGCGGCAGCGGCGGCATGGCCTCCAAGGTGGCGGCGGCCAAGATCGCCTCGTGGTCCGGGGTGCGTGCCGTCATCGCCGCCGCGAGCCGCGACGGCGTGCTGGGCGACGCCGTGGCCGGCACGCCCGGCATCGGCACCGTCGTGCACCCACGCCCGCAGCGCATGAGCGCCCGCAAGCTGTGGATCGCGTTCGCCGTCGACACGACCGGCCGCGTGCTGGTGGACGACGGT